>NZ_VPDG01000007.1:0-167601 GCF_013417805.1 Acinetobacter sp. YH12226
ACTCGCTCGTCCAGGTAACAGATCCTTAATCTGCTCCCACTGATCATCTCTTAATGCATAGCGTTTAGTCATGAAAAAATAATGAGGACAGGTTAGATTTTCTCAAGCTAATTGATGACAGGCTCTAGAGAAATATAGCTAATCTTATTTGGTATACATCGGTCGATTGTCATTCAGACGCATAATGCCGCGAATCGCGCGATAGACAATCCAGATCCAGGAAACAAAGACCACAACCAGACAGAAAGTAGATGCACCAAAAGCGACGCCTGCAAACAGGTCCGGATCTTCATGGGTAAAGAACAGGAATAGGAACGGCACAAAGGCTACAATATTCCAGAATAGATACCACCAGAAACTGCGGATTTGCCAGGTAAAGTGACTTTCAAAAATCGAACCTCGTACATCCGAGCGCTTCACATAGTTAATAATCAGTGCAATCACTGCCAGCAAGCCACCACTAAAAATGGCCACGATATATAAGATATAAAGAATCAGGGTTAGCGTGCGATTTGAGTCTTTATCAATTGAATAGTTCATCTACGCTCCTGTGGTTGTTTCTAGATATTCAGGCTGTTAAAAGGAGAAATCAGCCATATAATCAAAATGATGTTAAAAGCTATAGTACAAAAATAAATTTGCCGGAAGGGTTGTTTTTGTGTTTTATGACGTAATTTTTGCTGTGCCAGCCAGGCTGCCGGCCACCCTCCCAAAAAAGCCACCAAATGCAGGGTGTTTTCAGGAATACGGCGATTGCCCAATTGTGCCGCTTCCTTATCCTGGGCATACAGCCAGTAACTAAGGACATTCATCAGGCTCACCAGTAACAGGACCATTCCACTCAACAATCCGGCTAAACTGAGTCCCGCCAGTACCAAAATATAGGCCACAGAAGCAACCTGCATCGGCTGTAGTTTTTCTGGCTGGCTTCGGCCTGATGTTTTAGTTTTTGTTTTTGCCGTTTTGGTTTGTGATGCTTTCAGGTACATAACCTGCTGGGCACGATAACGTCCCTGCTCATCTAGAATCACCAGATAATCTAGTGCACAACCAACAATTGGCCGTGGACCGGGACGGGCAAAATCTTTGATATGCAAAAACACGCGATCTTTGGCCGGATCATTGGGCTGAATAAAGCCATAGCCTTTGTCATCAAACCATTCCACTAAACGTCCCTGATCGCGCATTTTGCCTGTTCCTGTTTATTTTTAATTTAAGCTGCCACAAATTTTAAACGTTCAATCAGCATGTTACGCATCTCTTCCGGATTTTTTTGCAGAATATCTTCACCGGTGCGGCCTTCAGCAGCATTTTTCTGTGCCACCTGTAAACGCATCATCCAGAAACGGCCCGCAGCCATTGCCAGGTAAAGCTCCAGACATGATTTTTCATCCTCAGTCAATGGACGCACAGTTTCATAGGCTTTTAAAAAGGCATTGGCCTTTTCTTCATTTAAAGTAACTTCCGGATAATTGGTACAGAAGTCATTTAAAGTAATTGCAATATCAAACAGGAATTCATCTTTATTCAGCTCGTAAAAGTCCAGAATACCTTTCAGTTGGTCACCCTCAAACAGGGTATTGTCACGGAACAGATCCGAATGGATAAAGCCACGTGGACGATCCGGATATACTGCGGTTAAAGCTTCATACAGGCCCAGAAGTTTACCCAGTAAGACTTTATCTGCTGCGTTCAGGCTCGGTTTAATTTCCTGTGCTACGTTATACCAGTAGGCATGGTCATGGACAAAGGCACGCTCAAGTTTAAAATCTTTCAATGCCACATGCATTTTGGCCTGAGCAATGGCAATCGCTTCCGCCTGCGCGACGGTAGATGGCATTGGATGCTCGCCCATCATGCGTGGCGCAATTTGTGCCGGTTTATTTTTTAGTGTGTGAATGGCTTTGCCTGAGTGGGATAAAGGCACCGGTACGGCGAGACCTGCCTGCCCCAAATGCTGCAAGACCGGCACCAGTTCTCCAGCGGCCTGTTCATCCATATCTTCAAAAACGGTCAGCACATATTGCTGGTTTTCGCAGACCAGAAAATAGTTCGTATTCTGGATACCTCCTTGAATGGGAATCAGATCAATCACCTCAAGTCCATAAGGTGCTGCGAAATCCTGAACTTCCTTTAAAGTCAAAGTGGTATAAACCGACATAGAAAACCTGCGAAAAAACTTACATAATTTTGCTAGAATACCGTTTCCATCTGCCAAGGTGTAGCGCTTGCGTGGGTGAGTTTCATAATCGGCTGTAATAATTGGAAAAATTTATGCTAGCTAAACGTATTATTCCTTGTCTGGACGTGGATAACGGCCGCGTGGTCAAGGGTGTCCAGTTCCTTGATATTCGTGATGCGGGTGACCCGGTCGAAGTGGCGCGCCGTTATAATGAACAAGGTGCCGATGAAATTACTTTCCTTGATATTACCGCTACACATCATGGACGCGACACGACTTACCGCACAGTAGAGCGCATGGCTGAATCGGTTTTTGTACCCCTGACTGTCGGTGGCGGTGTACGTAAAGTCGAAGATATCCGTTTATTGCTCAATGCCGGTGCAGACAAAGTCAGCATCAACTCAGCTGCGATTTATAATCCTGAGTTTGTGCAGGAAGCATCTCAACGCTTTGGCGCTCAGTGTATCGTGGTTGCAATTGATGCCAAAAAAACTGGCGACCACAAATGGGAAATTTTCACCCACGGCGGCCGCAAAGAAACCGGGATCGATGCGATTGAATGGGCCGTGAAAATGGCTGACTTCGGCGCAGGTGAATTACTGATTACTTCGATGGATGCCGATGGCACCAAAGCCGGTTACGACATTGCCCTGATGCGCGCCATCAATGACCGCGTCACGGTACCGACCATTGCTTCTGGCGGTGTGGGTAATTTACAGCATTTGGCGGACGGCATTATTCATGGGGGTGCCGATGCGGTACTGGCAGCTTCAATTTTCCATTTTGGCCAGCACACCATTCCGGAAGCCAAAGCCTATATGGCAGCCCAAGGCATTGAAATGCGCCTTTAAGCCGTTTTAGATGATGATTTAATTAAAGAGTGTTTTTATAAACACTCTTTTTTTATGCCTTAAATAAAACAACACAGCAAATACGGAACAAAAAAAAGGAGTCTTTCGACTCCTTATAAAACCAAGATAAGACTACAGCACTTGGTATTCAAAAGAACTCATCCCCCCCAGAAACATCATCAGTATAAGGCTTTGCTCACCGACGTGAGCAACTATAAGTGAAATCCGCAGGACAATATTGACAATACAATCGTATTTTATTGACAAATCACGACAAAGCCCTGTCTTATTCCACGACCTACGTATTTAACTGCTTCATTGCCATATTTTTTGCAGTATTTTTCGTTATTTTAGTAGAAGCTCCCGCCCATTTAACCGGAAAATATTGTTCTGCCCAGCGGTTCAATTTTTTCGAGATCGGTGCAGGCAAGCTCAAACCTAAAGGATTCTGTTCCTGCAAATCTGCCGAGGAAATCACACGGGTACCGAGCAGATAATCAAACCAGGGCTTGGTGACGCACCAGTTGGCATCCTGATTACTATTCATATGATGATCATAATGCCAGGGTAATTTCTTTTTGGCCCATTCCGGTTCCAGATGAGCCCGGCGATGTAAATAATAATAGTTGCCTGCACTATATAAGGCAGCCAGTGACATGCCTTTGGAGAATGGATAAAAACTGAGTCCAAAAACGGTCGCGACCACTGCCAGTGATGCAATTTCATTGCGGGTACGCCAGTTGTCCAGTCCTTCTACATAGCCGAAATCGGAGAATTCTGTTTTGCGCACAACCCGGTGGTGCTCCCAGTGTGAGCGCATACTCTCGGGTACCGGACTATAACGGCTCTGTCCCGGCCGGTGAACACCATGTAATACATATTTATGTGCAAACCATTCAAATCCATTTGCGACGACAAGTCCTGCCAGAAAACCTTTCCACATAATCTTTTACCTCTTGGTCTATTTTTAATATAGGCTAAATAAAAGACTAGATATTGACCAAAATATTCAATATGATTGACAAAATACGACAAAATAAAAGAATTAAAAATGCTGGTTCTAAAAAACTACGTAGGTTCAGTATACGGTGGTTTAGGACATTTACTTTTGGACTATTACCAGTTGAAAAAGCTTGAAGTCCCTGAGAAATTATTGGCCATTCAAAATCTGGAACGCTTTGATTTCGCCCTGTGGCGTGATTTGTTAACGACGCTTGATCAACAGCTGCAACGACCGGCTTTAGGACTGGAAATCGCCCAACTGGTTGAAGCTAAACACCTCGGTATTATGGGCTATCTGGCCCTCTCAAGTGAGACTCTGGGTGAAGCCTTCATGCGTTATCATGATTATCATCGTCTGATTTATGATGGCGGCCCACTTCAGCTGCAGTGGCAAGGCGATTATCTGTCAATTGGCTGGGCCGAAGTCCCGTTTCATCTGAATACCCAATTGACCGATGAAATCGCGATTGCGCTAATGACGGAATTCGTGAAAGCCAATGTTCAGAACCCGCACGTGGTTCAGTTATATGAAGTGCATTTCCAACATGTAATGCCTAAAAATATTGCACTCTATGAGCAGTATTTCGGCTGTAAAGTCCGCTTTTCTCAAGCCAGAAATCAGGTATTGATGCATGTCAGTGAACTGTCCAGACCGCTGAAACAGGGCGACCAGACCTTGCAAAAACTGCTGATGCAACAGGCCAAAGCATTGTTAGAAAAATTCCCGTACTCCACTCTGGTAGATCAGCAGCTGCAACAGGCGATTCTAATTGGCCTGCAAAAAAACCTGTTCCAGATCAAACATATTGCCGAGCAGATGAATTTTTCCGTGCGTCAGTTACAACGCCATTTGCAGAAACAGGGCAAAACTTATCAGCAATGTATGCAGGAGATTCGCTGCATGCTGGCTATGCAATATCTGAAAGATCCGCACTTGAGTTTGCAGGAGACTGCCATGTTACTGGGTTATTCTGAACAAAGTGCGTTTCAGCGTGCCTTTAAGCAATGGACCCAGCTGACACCGCAGCAGTGGCGCCAACAGAATATGCCAGCTGCTTAAACTACCAGCATGTTCGTTTGATATACGGGCTTCAAGCAGGGTTGACGATTTTAATCCCTGTCCCCTATCACCTGATGATAGATAGAAAAATAAGGAATTAAAATATGGGTAGATATCTTCCCGAATTGCTCGGCACGTTCTTGCTAGTGTTTGGAGATATTGTGGGAGCAGAAAATTAGGCTTTTTAATAAAAACCCTCTAAAAAGCCAGGATTTCCAAATACCATTTTTCTGCATGTTTCACATGGAGCATGCAGATCATCGCGCTTAAAAATGCTTATAAAAATGGATTTTCAATTTCATCCAGATCATCACGCTGAATTTTTTCTGGCAAGTCCGGCGTGTTTTCCAGTTGTTTTACCACATCATTCAAAAAAGCCTGCAAGGCTTTGGCCACTTTCAGTCCCTGATGATCCTTGGTGATTTGCAAGTTGCCATACAGGCTGACGCAGTCCAGATCATTTTCCAAAGTCAGATCATGAATGGCATGGGATTCGCTGCCATTTTCAAATGCTTTAAACATATCCTCTTCACCTGTCTTTGTTATTTTCAATGAACGTCTGATGTCGATGCTACCCGAATCCCGGTTTTTTCAGCAAGCTTATTTCAACAGCTGCAAAATATATTGCAACAAGGCATCAATCAGCTGTTTCACAATGGCATCTTGCGTTGCATTGTCTATCGCACCGCCAGTCGCAGAGGAGGCCGAACTGCTTGAACCGGAAGACTTAAACTCGCGTTGTAATGCCTGCAGGTTTTCTTCAGAAACATCTTCGGCACACTGGCTTTCTGCATCCCAATTAGAATATTCGATTTTCTGGTTGGCTTTTACTGCATTTCCAGTCAGTGGCAGCTTATAGGTATTGCGTTTCTGTTCTTCGGTGAGCTGCGGGAACAGGTTAATTCCAAGCTGTTCTTCCAGATAGCAGACACTGACAATACGCACTTTCAGTGAATTGTCATTCGGTGCATAGTAAGCACCAATAGCACCGGTTTTCGGCATATAAACCGCCTTATAGACCGCGGTTGGCACAATCACGCCATTGCCAATGGTTTTCAGCTTCTTCCCGGCAAAGACCGGCCCGGTTACCACATAAACATCCTGTTTCTGCTTGGTCACAATGGCACGAGTGGCTTCTTCCAGCTCACGCCAGACTTGCTGATTATTCTTGGGCGCTTGCGGCACCATATTGGCCAATGAAAAACTGTCAGACTGCGCAGCCTTGTTAGGCATATCCGCATTCGGCGCCATATGACCGCGGTCATAACCTGAACCACGATAATCCGCCAATGTGGCACGATGCTTCGCACTGACCCGATCTTCTTCATGAAAATTATCTTCACGGGGAATTTTCTGGCTTAAGCGTGCTGGCGTTAAGGCTTCCGCCACCCAGAGCGGCGTTTTAGATACCCCGGAATAACCAACATTAAAGCCATTAAAACACAGTGAATAGCTGTCTTTTTTCAGGCTGTCTTTTATCAGATACGGCGGCACATCCCGATAAAACTGGTTCAGACAGGCAGAATCGCTGGAAGAGGATAGCGACACCCACTGACTGATTTTTTCCTGGCCAAAAGCGATGGCGAAGCTGCTCGAAGCCACCACGCCCAGAATGACTTTAATACTATTATCATTTAAAAACTGAAAAAAAGAGTTCTTGGGTTTACGCTGCTTCTTGGCCATTCTTACACGTACTTTTTAGATCAATACAGATTTTGACCGAGCTTAACAAGCTGTATAAGTGAAGTATATCTTGGCTCTACCATTCGTTTACTAAATAAACAATAAGTATCCAAAATCCCGGGCAGTTGTAACAAACTGTCTAATTTTATTTCTTTTTAAATGAGGTTTCTCGGTGTTTGCGTAGCTTTGTTTGGCTCAGTAGATTGAGTGTGTAAAGCTAACGGCCTATCTCAATTCGTACAATTATTAGCAATGGTGTCAATCATGAATTCCAAACTCTCTAAAGCATTAGGTTTAGGATTATTCACAAGTGTGATCAGCGTAGCTGCATTTGCTGAGCCACCGGTTCAACCAGGTGAAACACTTGAAAGCTTGTCTAAAGCTAAAATTAGTACCAAGGTGAATGGTCAGGAAGCCTCTTTAGAAAGCTTGGTGAACTCTGGTCAGATTCGTCTGGTCGATCCGCGTGCAGCAGCACCGCAACCAGCCATGCCAAATACACAGGCACCGATGCCCAACGATCCAGCGATGACTCAGGCACCAAATTCAGGCACTGTTTCCCCTCAACCACCTCTTACAGAACCAGGTATGAATGAATCAGAGGTGCCGGCCAATCTGGTTGAACCAGCCACTGAATCAGAAGTAGAAGCCAGCACGTCTATGACGATGCCTCAACAACAACCAACACTGGAAGAACAACAAGCAGCTGTACCAGCAATGTCTGAAGAGCAACAGCAAGCAGCTATTGCTTCAGAACAACCGATGCCTGAAGCACAGCAACAAGCGGCTGTGACTGAAGCAGATGTGAGCAATGAACAAACTGAAATTGCAGCTCAATCTGATGCAGAGCCAGTACTGATGGAAGAACCTTTGAATGCTGCACCTGAAGTGCCGGCTGCGGTAGAACTCGAACAATAATCTGAAACTCATTTATTTATTGTTTCTCTCATAAAAAAACCAGAGTGTGCCTCTGGTTTTTTTTTATGCTTTTTATTTTATTTACATCTGAATCTGGGTGCCCAGCTCGACCACACGGTTGGGTGGAATTTGATAGAAATCACTGACCGGACTGGTATTGCGCTGCATAGAAATAAACAGCTTTTCCCGCCACGGTGCCATGCCCTCACCCACAGTATGCATAATCCGTTCACGTGAAATAAAGAAACTGATCTGCATCAGGTCATATTCAAAATCCCATTGCTCATAGGCCTGTTGTAAAGCTTCCGGAATATTCGGCTGATCCTTAAAACCATAATAGATAAACACCCGGTAAAAATGCTCACTCAGTTTTTCCAGTTCAATCCGGTCCTGCCTTTCAACAAAAGGAATATCCCGGGTAATCACCGTCAACATGATATTGCGTTCATGCAAGACCTTATTGTGCTTAATATTATGCAACATGGCATGCGGAACAATATTGGGTGTACCGGTCAGGAAAATGGCATCGCCTGGCACAAACTTGGTGCCTTCCCCCATCGAAATACTTTTAATAAACAGATCAATCGGCAAGGCATCCTGTTCCAGCCGGTTCAGTACCAACGCACGCCCGTCTTTCCAGGTCATGAGAATCGTAAACAGTACCGCACCAATCAGAATTGGCACCCAGCCACCCGAAGCGATTTTCAAGGACGTTGAGGCCACAAAGACTAAATCCAGTGCCAGGAATGGTACAGCAAATAACGCTACTTTCCAGACCGGCCAACGCCAGAAGCCATAGGCCAGAATCGAGATCAAAATGGTGCCGCAGAGCATGGTCATGGTCACCGCAACGCCATAAGCACTGGCCAGATTGGCACTATTTTCAAACAGTAAAATCAGGATCAGCACCGAGATAAACAACATCCAGTTAATGAAAGGCAGATAAATCTGGCCACGCTCCAATGCAGAGGTATGCTTGACTGACAGGCGCGGCAAATAACGCAATTGAATGGCTTGATTGACCATAGAAAATACCCCAGTAATGACCGCCTGTGAGGCAATCACCGCCGCTGCAGTCGCCAGTCCAATCATCGGAAATAAGGCCCAGTCGGGCAGCAGCATATAGAAAGGATTCGCCAGTGCTTCAGGACTACGCAGTAACAAGGCGCCTTGCCCGGCATAATTCAGCAATAAACATGGCAAGACAATAATGAACCAGGCCAGACGAATCGGCAGACGGCCAAAATGCCCCATATCGGCATAAATCGCTTCACCCCCAGTCATGGTCAGAATCACCGCCCCCATGGTCAGAAAAGCCACATAGGGCTGATCGACCACAAAATGATAGGCCCAGTAGGGATTCACCATCCAGAGTACAAACGGGGTCTGGATGATGCTCCACAAACCAAAACCGCCAATCGACAAAAACCAGAGCATGGTTAAAGGTCCAAAAAACTTGCCCATCGTGGCTGTGCCGTGTCGCTGAACCATAAACAGCCCGGCCAAAATCCCGATGGATAAAGGCACCAGCCACTGATTGAAAATGGGTGTGGCAATACTCAGGCCTTCAATGGCTGAGAGCACGGAGATTGCCGGGGTAATAATCCCGTCACCGAAAAATAACGATGCGCCGACAAAGCCCAAAGCAATCAGGAATATTTTCTTTTGATCAGAGATTCGTGTGGTACGCAGGTTTAATGCCAACAGTGACATGATCCCGCCTTCGCCGTTGTTATCAGCACGCATGATTACCATGACATATTTAAAGCTGATGGTAAGCATCATGCACCAGAAAATCAGGGACAGGATACCGAGTACAGAAGCTTCGCTAATGGCGAGATGTGCGGTGAGGAAGCATTGGCGCAGTGCATAGAGCGGACTGGTACCAATATCTCCGAAAACGACCCCAAGCGCAGCCAGTGTAATCACCGGGAGAGCTGCCTTTTGTGCAGTGCTTTGCATATATTGTCTTCGTTTTTTAACAAGCATTTTTGCGAATCATAGCACCGCATTAAAAGTTTTTCTGCAAATCAATTGTTTCAGCTTGGCACAGCTGGTTTTTTTCGCTATTATCCTCGGCCTATGGTGAGGTGTCCGAGTGGCTGAAGGAGCACGCCTGGAAAGTGTGTAAACGTTTATAGCGTTTCGAGGGTTCGAATCCCTCTCTCACCGCCAGAATTTAAAAACCCGAATCACATGATTCGGGTTTTTTTATATTTAATTTTATCCATCATCCCATCAGCAAAAAAAATCATCTGCTTAGATCTTAAAATATTATTATCTATCGCCTTAGGCAAAGGCATTGAATTAATACCAGTCCTCGTTCATAAAAATCTTTTGCAACACAACACTTACGCTCAATTCTATTTTTAAAAATCTTCATTTTTCATCAGCCAAAAAACTGATGAATTGTGCAGTTTCTGTACGCCATTCATTTCAGGTTTTTATTTATGTGTTCAAACAAAAAACTGGCACAGAAATAGCTTAATTTTATTGTCATCAAAGCTATGTTATGTTGCTTATAAATCAACTAAAAGGAGAATAAAAACCACAGGATAGAAAGAAATAACCAAGTGAACCGGACCATTCAAATTTGAAGTTAAAAAATAGATACACTGCTATTCGGAGAGCGAACATGAATAACAGCGCAAACTATGCCAAACAGATTAAAAATGCAAAACGTGGCGGTTATACCCCAACCATTGCCAAGGACATCAATAAACATAAAATTCAAAAAGCCTTGAGACTCATCGAACAGTGGAGAAGCCTCGCTCAAGAACTCAAACCTCAAATGCAGTTTGATATGGCCTTTACTTTAGAGGAATGTGCACAAGAATTAGATCGCATCCTGAAAAACAGATAAACCTTATAACCAACTCATATCCATAGCAAATCCTATGCTTTCACCCTCGCCCATATCTGCACATATGGGCCATTTCTTTGCACATAATCAAAAACAGAACTTTTCATCCATTCGGTCAAAATAAACAAATCCTGCCGAAACAGTTTAAACGGTTATTTTTTGGCTTGCGTGACCCAAAAAAATCTGTAAAATGCACTCCACCATGCCGGCATAGCTCAGTTGGTAGAGCAACTGACTTGTAATCAGTAGGTCCACAGTTCGAATCCGTGTGCCGGCACCATATCTTAGCCTCGCTTTTAGTGAGGCTTTGATGTTTCTGGGTTTTAGTATTTTGAGCTGAGTCTTCTTGCACTTTCTAGTGCTTCGATTGTGCCGTCACTTGCACATATCTCACAATCCCTTCCTGATATAATTTTCGGCATAGTTTCGCTGTCATCTGAATTTTAAAATGATCCAGTTTTGAACCTTGAGCCTGATCATCTGATGCTTTTGAATTCAAAGTTTTTTGCACGTAATCCGCAAAGCCGGAAAATACCGGCTCGGACAGATCCTGAATCTGAATATTTTTAAATTCAAATCGATCCAGAAAGGCATATAATGCACCCACTGTCATTAAATCTTTTAAATTCACATCAGCAGATTTCAATAAAAACTGATATTTACGCCGTTGTAATGCATTTAAATTTTCCCAACGCTCGGACAAAACCAGATGATGAAAACCAATCCGCGCATTTGAATTTAAAACACTGCGGACCTGCTCCAAGAATACAGGCACAGGGCTGTGATAAGCCGCATCTAGGCACAACACCACATCAAAACGCTGGGAAAACAGCAATTCTTTTAAACGCAAAAATGACGCCTGATAAATGGCATTCAGTTCTGGTAAATATTGCTGAATATTAGCCACACAGGCAGCCTGCAGCTCAACCCCGGCCAGATATTGCACCTGATAATGTTGCTGCCAGTGCAGCAAGCTGGCGCCCTGACCGCAGCCCAAATCCAGCAGTTTATCTTTTGAATTTAAATTTACAGTTTGCGCAAGGTGATCGGCCAGCATACGACAGGCAGCCGCATAATCCTGCTGACCGGCTTGCCAATACCCTAAATTGCTCCAGGGCAATTGCGCGTGATCGCCCAACACAGCGGCATCAATTGCATACTTGTGCTGGGGAAGATGCTGACGCAGTGCCTGAAGCCATTGCATGGATTAATAACCCAGTTGCGGAGCAACCTCAACCACAGGTTTTAAACCTTGGAATGGTAAAGGTGCACCAAAAATTTCCGCAATTTTCATCGCTGAAGTCACTGCCGATTCCAGAATTGGCAAACCGTCACATGACCATGAGCCACAGAAGAAGACCTTACGGTTGGCATCCAGATGACGTTGCTGCAATTCCTTATTCAGTGCCACGGTATTGGCATCGACCACTGCACGCGTCAGCATGACCGATTTGATCACTTTCTTCGGATCAATGTCGGTTACCGGACGCCATGTCTGAAACACGGCCGACTTGCCGACCAAAGAAGGTTCAATCGAGTTAAGCCACACGGTAAATTGCTGACGGGTAAATTTACGGTCCATCATATAGCTGAGTACGGCCCAGTCTTTACGTTTTGGCGGCATCACGCTGGCATCGGTATGAATCACCAGTTCGCCCTGTTCGAATTTGAATTTCTTCAATAATTCAATTTCACTGGCAAACTGTACCAGATCCAGAAATTGCTCAATTTTGGTGGTCGGGGTCGCGACAATCACCCGGTCAAACAGTTTTGAATAACCGGCCGCATTTTCAACTTTGACCTGATCGCCCTGCTCTTGTACCAGTGTGATCGCTGAACCGTCTTCAATATGAATGCCTTCAATCAGCTTGTCGACAAGCGCCGGTGTACCGCCTTGCAAACGCAGTAAAGCATCACCATCGGTCAATTGACGCAGGAAAATTAACAACGGTTTAGCTGGCCATTCACCAATGGTTTTCGGATTGCAGGTACAGATGGTATATAGCACCGGCATCACCGCACCGTGCCAGAACACTTCTTCAATCTCGTTACGATTGATAAATTCTGCCAGGCTGATGTCCTGATTTTTCGATTTAAAGAATTTGGTCAATGCAACTTTTAACTGCAACAGGCCTTTGACCAGACGCCAGCCATATTGTTGCAGGCCTTTCCGGTTATTGATGATCGGGATATTGCCAATTCGGCTACGCGATGTGGTCAGCCAGGTTTCAGTTTTATCTTCAAATAACCAGCTGCAGGCCATATAGGTCCGCACCGGATAAGTTTTAATGCCCAGATGTGTGGCTAGACTCAGGGTGTTTTTCCACAGATAGGGGTTCATCACACGTAAAGGTGCGTCAATCAGGCCCCCTTCAAATTCAAGGCTATGACTGTCCATGCCGCGACCTGGAAGTGCTTCAAAAATCGTGATGTGATGCCCTGCGTCCTGGAGAATTCTGGCTGTAGCCAGTCCGGCCATGCCACTACCAATTACTGCGATATCCAAACTGATCATCCGTCATTGAAAAACTACAGAAATTATGTACCATGCGCCAATCAAACAGGTTATTAAAATCTTCCAGAATATATGTTTTTCGTAAAGGCCTTTTTGTTCAATTTCACCTGCTTTTTATTCATTTTTCTGCCTTAGTTAAAATTCCATCAAATCTAAGATTTTATTCATATTTTTATCTGAAAACTTGAAAATTTGCTTTAAAAACAAATAATTTAATTAACCATTTTTATAATCCTTGGTTGACAAATACTTTTTAAATACCTATGATTCGCAGCATAAGAAAACCGTAAATTCATCCGGTTCCATTCAGATGCGTTTATGCGAAAATTGTTTAAAACGACAAGAAACTACAGCGCCTTATAAAATAAAAGCCTCTGCGAAAGCAGAGGCTTCTTTGTTTTCAGGCCTAGTCAATCATGCAGCAGGGTATTGCGCTTACTTGATTGCCTCGCATAAGCCGCTTAAAAAGCATAGAGTGCAATTCCTCAATTCTCATTTTGTTCTCAAATCGGAATCAAATGGCATGATGTTTTTGTCTAGAACTCATAAATCTCTAAACTAAAAAAATAAAAAATCCAGCAACTTGTGCTGGATTTTTTGCTTCAAAGAACTAGGTTTGAATTAGATTTTACCCACCAGGTCGATTGATGGAGCAAGTGTTGCTTCACCTTCTTTCCATTTTGCCGGACAAACTTCACCTGGGTGCGCATGTACATATTGTGCAGCTTTCACTTTACGCAGAAGCTCTTGTGCATCACGGCCGATACCACCCGCGTTGATTTCAATGATCTGGATTTTACCTTCTGGATCAATCACGAAAGTACCCCGATCTGCCAGACCTTCGGCTTCAATCAATACTTCGAAGTTTTTAGACAAAGTCCAGGTTGGATCACCAATCAATGGATACTGGATTTTACCAATCACGTCAGAGGTATCATGCCAAGCTTTATGGGTGAAATGAGTATCGGTAGACACGCCATAAATTTCTACACCCATTTTCTGGAATTCAGCATACTGATCAGCAAGATCGCCTAATTCAGTTGGACAAACAAAGGTAAAATCTGCAGGATAGAAAAACACCACTGACCATTTACCTTTCAGGTCTTGCTCAGAAACTTTGATGAACTGACCATTGTGGTAAGCAGTTGCATTGAATGATTTGATTTCAGTATTGATTAAACTCATGAGATATTTCCTCTGGCTTATTTCTGGGATTGCTTATCTTGTGAAGCTAGAATACGAAAAATTTCAAAATAGGTAAAACCGCAAGTTTTTATAAAAATGATCGCTTTTTTAGATCATCAATTTCTATCAGTATTGTTCATCTTATTTATTTTCTCGATGTAGAGCTGTTCTGATCAAAATAACGCCATGCTTTAACACTTCTTAATATTTTAATAAATCATGGGCTTATACAAACTTAATACCAATCTTCAAGACATAAAAAACCCACCGTATTCAGGTGGGTTTTAATGATGATTTACCTTTTTGACCTACATCTCAAAATGGTAAGTCATCATCTAGATCTGCTGCAGGTGCTGCTGTTGGAGCAGGTGCAGATTTTGGCGCAAAACCACTCGGATTATTGTTGCCATAACCGCCGCCCTGGTTGTTGCTAAAACCGCCTTGCTGTGGCGCTGAACCATAACCTGATTGCGGGTTATTGCCATAACCCCCCTGGTTGTTGTTCGCCTGATTATTGTTATTAAAGCGTGGCTGGTTAAAGCTGCTCTCGCCCTGATCATTTTGAGGACGGCTAGAGTCTAACATCTGCATTTGTTCACCACGAATTTCCGTCGTATAGCGCTCCTGACCATTCTGGTCAGTCCACTGACGGGTACGTAATGAACCTTCAATATATACTTTTGAGCCTTTACGAAGATATTGCTGTGCAATTTCACCTAAACGGTTATGCAACACGATACGGTGCCATTCCGTTTGTTCTTTACGTTCACCGGTACTTTTATCTGTCCACGAATCGCTGGTTGCGATCGAGAATTGAGTGAGAGAGCCACCATTTGCAAAAGTTTTGGTTTCCGGATCTTTACCCAAAGTACCCACTAAAATAACTTTATTTACACCACGCATTTGCCGTTTACTTCCTATATATTTCTGTATTTTACTTTATAAGAGTTATGCTTAAATGGCTACCTCTTTACCCAACAAGTGCGTTAATTGTTGTCGCGAAGCATCATCAATCTGCTGTTTATCGACTTTTACATAGGCAACTTGCTGTTCAGACATCACCACGACCTCTTCAATACCACGAATCGCCAAAAGCTGAGAAGTCCATTCGTCAGTTTGTCTGCTTTCCGGCAAACGCAACACCAGCGATGACAGATAGCGTGGCTGAGCCAGCCCAAAACTCATCAGTAGCCAAACCATCGCGATCCCTGTCAGGATACTCCAGCCCATCGAGGTATTGTTCAGCAGTAATAATTGTCCGCCAATCATACCGCCAAAGAAAGCCCCTAAAAACTGGCTGCTGGCATTCACGCCCATCGCGGTGGCTTTGGACTGAATCGGTGCCGCTTTCGACAACCAGGACGGCAACAGAGCTTCCATGACATTAAAGGCAATGAAGAACAGACCCAGACCAATCAGCAAGACATATTTGGATTCAAACCCAAATGCCATCACCATCAAACCCAAAATAATACCGGTAATGGCCACCAGAAAAATCGCGCGCATTTTGTGGTATTTTTCTGCCAGGATAATACTTGGAAAGGCAAAAAACAGGCTCAGCACCAACAGCGGCAAATATACCCAGCCATGACTGGAAAGTGGCAGATCCGCAAATTCGATCAGCTGCGAAGGTACATAGATAAACATGGCGGTGAGCAATAAATGCAGGGTAAAGACCGACACATGCAGACGATTCAGATCCCCGATTTTAATCACCTGTTTCAACTGTGCCAGATAGCCCTGCTGAAAGTTTTTATGATGCCGCGTGACTTTCGGCACCATCAACAGCATGGCAATCGCCGCCAGGCCCATCACCGTGGTGACCCAGAATAATCCCGAGATGCCCACCAGACCCGTCAGCCAAGGCCCCAGACTAAAGGCCACCACAAAAGACAGGCCGATACTCATGCCCATCATCGCCATGGCTTTCATCCGGTTTTCTTCACGGGTAACGTCTGCCAGTAGTGCCATCACCACAGCAGATACTGCACCACCACCGGCAATTGCTCGGCCGATAATCACGCCATAGATAGTGTCCGACATAGCTGCAATCGCACCACCCAGCGCAAATAATAGCAGTCCCAAAACCACCAGTGGCTTACGGCTATAACGATCCGCAATCAGGCTGAATGGAATCTGCAATAAGGCCTGAGTCAGACCGTAGACCCCGACCGCCAAACCGATCAGTGCAGGTGTTGCATATTGATATGCCTGCCCTGCCACAGAAAACACCGGGATAATCATAAACAACCCCAGCATGCGCAGTGCAAAAATACTGCTCAGGGCAAAGGTTGAACGACGTTCTAAAGCATTCATCATAAATTATGGCGATTGGGTTAATTAATCTGGAGCCCAGATTATAGGACATTCAGCTCATTAATAAGACATGAATTTTATTTGAAATAAAGATGATGCCAATCTAAAAACAAAAAAGCGCAGCCGGAGCTACGCTTTTTATTCAGGAACAGCGCTTTATTTGTCTAAAGCCGCCTGACGCTTTTTGTATTGAATCGAGGCAAATACTGCCCAGACAATAAAGGCTACACCGATCAGACCGGTTACCACTTCTGGCACATGCAGACCGGTTCCGCTGGCAATCATAATGAAAGCCAGTGCACCGATGGCATAATGCGCACCATGTTCCAGGTAGATATAAGCATCCAATGTGCCCTGCTCAACCAGATAAATCGTCATTGAACGGACAAAGATCGCACCAATTGCCAGACCCAGCATGATGATGACCACGTCTGAGGTAATCGCAAAGGCACCGATCACGCCATCAAAACTGAAAGAGGCATCCAGGACTTCTAGATAGAGGAAACCACCAATACCGGCTTTCACTACACCCGTCGGTACGCCATTTTCATCATGACGAATGGCATTGCCTTCTTCATCGACTTCCGGTTCACCACCGAGCATATGGCTCAGAACCTGCACACCGATATAAATCACGATGCCCCAGATCCCCGCCATAGTCACTGCCAGACGCTTAGCTTCATCGACATTGGCTGCCATAATTAACAAGGCTACCAGTGCGATAAACACCGACATCGCCGGTACATTGGCCAGATTGGACAGACGGCGTTCCACCCGTCTGAACCAATGCGTGTCTTTTTCTTCATCCAGGAAGAAGTTCAGGAATACCATCAACAGAAAAGCACCACCAAAAGCAGCAATCTCAGGATGATGTGCCATTAAACGTGCTGAATATTCTTTCGGATCATTCAGGGCCAGACGTACCACTTCCATAAAGCCCAGGTCTGCAGTCACTGCAACAATGACCACTGGGAAGATCAAACGCATCCCGAAAACTGCAATCAGAATACCGACTGTCAGGAACAGCATTTTCCAGAAATGATCCCAACCCCGTAGGACTGAGGCATTAACAACCGCGTTATCAAAGGACAACGACACTTCCATAATCGCTAAAATAGCGGTGATGGTTAGCGCTGTGAGCATGGTTTGCAGGCCTGCGTCAGGACCATGGGTATAACCCCAATATGCAGACAAACCAAGACACACGATCGAAAATGCAATCGAGAAACCAAAATGTTTCAACATACACAACGACCTTGGATAAATTAAATAAATGTATGGCTGCGAGAGAGCAGCAATACGAATAGGAAAAGTTAAGCTAATTATGAAACTTTTAGCGCATAAACCAAAGCACTTCCTGAGCTGTTTTATCTTATTTTCTGTTTTTAAAATTTGCCGATCTTTTAAACAGCCCGATCTTTGCTATAGTGCCGCATGGTTTAACTTGAACTGCAAAGGATTTTCAGCATGAGTTTTTCACAAGAGGTATGGCAACGTAATCTCGGACTTTATCAGAAGACCCTGGCCCTGCCCTTTAATCAGCAACTGGCGCAAGGTACTTTAAGCCGTGAAGCCTTTAGTCATTATGTGATTCAGGATGCGCATTATTTACTGGCCTATGGCCGTGCACTGGCCGTGTGTGCCGCCAAAGCTTTTGAAGCGGACGATGTAATCCAGTTTGCCGAGGCAGCCAAAATTGCGATTGTGGTGGAACGTAGCCTGCATGATGGCTTTATGCAAGATTTTGGCATTAGCAAAGAGCAATTTGAGCAGACACCGTTGACGCTGGCATGTCATCACTATACTTCTTATCTGACTTCGACCGCCTGGTCAGAAAGCTACCCGGTGGTGCTAGCCTCGTTGCTGCCTTGTTTCTGGATTTATGCCGAAGTTGGTAAAGATATTGTCGACAACTCTGCGCCGAATAATCCGTATCAAGCCTGGGTGGATACCTATTCAGGAGAGGAATTCCACACTGCGGTGCGGAATGTGATTGCGACCGTTGACCGTGTTGCGGCGCGTGTTGATGCCGATACACTAGAAAAAATGCATGCAGCTTATACGCATGCTGCCCGTCTGGAATGGTTATTCTGGGACAGTGCCTTTGAGCAACGCCAGTGGCCTGGTCTGGATGAATAAGACGAATAAAAAAAGCCCTGTTTAAGACAGGGTCTTTTGGTTATAGCCGTTTAAAAAAATTTCTGCTGTCATAAACCGATCATAAAAACGGCTTAGTCTGAAAAAAACAAGGATAGAACGGGCCGGTACGCTAGACCTAGCTATAAGCCAAAAATTGCCGCACAATAATTGAGAATAATTATCAATTAATAAAATCAATCCCGGAAAGAGGCAGATGATATGCACACTTTAGGCACCGAAGCGATTCGGGCATTTTTTACCCTGCAATGTTGCTGGCTCAATAATGAAGAAATCTATTTGGAACAAGGCTGTCCAGATTGTAGCTCGGCAGCGACTTATCTGATTTACCATACCAACACGCATATCCAGAAACATCTGCTGAAATTTATTGAAAAGTATCGCTGTCATCAGGCGCGACGTAACGATTTGCTCGACCTGGATTTTTTCCAAAAAGACTATGAGGACTTTCTGCACATTCTGGAAAATGAAGTCAATTTTTATGCACGTCTGCATCATGATGTGTCACGTGAACGCTGCCTTGAAGAGATCGAGTCTATCTTTGAACGCCATTATGCAATGGCTTATTAGGTATTGGCCTTGTACATGATCATTGTGAATATTTAGGCAATCGACTACTGCGTTTGTTAATGTTGTGATGAATTGACCAATCACCGACATAACTTGACGTTTAAAATACTTTTATTTGCACTTGAACATTTTTCATCCGGTATCATATAAGGGTTTTTGATGAATATTCTAGGATCCTTGCATGAGCCAAAGCCACATCCGTATTCGAGGCGCACGTACCCATAACCTGAAAAATGTGAACCTTGATATACCACGCGACAAGTTTGTGGTGATTACGGGACTGTCTGGTTCAGGAAAGTCCTCGCTTGCCTTTGATACCTTATATGCCGAAGGTCAGCGCCGTTATGTGGAATCGCTGTCTGCCTATGCCCGCCAGTTCCTCTCCCAGATGGAAAAACCGGAAGTGGATTCGATTGAGGGCTTGAGTCCAGCGATTGCGATCGAGCAGAAATCGACTAGCCATAACCCACGTTCTACTGTAGGCACCATTACTGAAATTTATGACTATTTACGTCTACTGTATGCGCGTGTCGGTACACCATTCTGTCCTGAACATGACTTGCCGATGGTGGCACAAACGGTCACTGAAATGGTCGATGCAGTCAAAACACTGGAAGAAGGCACTGCTCTTTTACTATTAGCACCGGTGGTGCGTGAACGTAAAGGTGAATATACAGCGCTGTTTGAACAGCTGCAAAGTCAGGGTTTTGTCCGCGCCCGTGTGGATGGCGAGATCATGGAAATTGATCCGCCACCTGAACTGGACAAAAAGAAAAAACATACCATTGAAGTGGTGGTCGACCGCTTTAAGGTTCGTGACGATCTGGGTAACCGTATTGCCGAAAGTTTTGAAACCGCGTTACGTCTCGGCGGTGATATCGCGATTTTATCCTGGATGAAGGGCGAGCATAACGATCGTGTGTTTTCAGCCAAACACTCCTGCCCGGAATGTGACCGTGCAGTGGCTGAACTGGAACCACGCCTGTTTTCATTCAACAATCCTTTTGGTGCCTGTCCGGTCTGTGATGGTCTAGGGACCCGCAGCCATTTCAGTGCCGACAAACTGATTCCTAATCCTGAGGTCAGCGTTAGCCAAGGCGCGATTCCTGGTTGGGACCGTCAGCGTCCTTACTATTACAGCATGATCCAGAAAGTCGCCGAGCATTTTGGTTTTTCTCTAGAAACGCCGTGGAATGAACTGGATGCCGACACCAAGAAAAAATTTCTGTACGGCACCGGCAAAGAAAAAATTGATCTGAGCTATATCGATGAGCGTGGTCGTCGCCATAATCGGGTCATTCCTTTTGAAGGAATTTTGCCGCATCTGGAACGCCGTTATCGTGAAACTGAAAGTAATTATGTGCGTGATGATCTGGCGCAGTATTTATCCAATGCTGCCTGTGATGCCTGTGATGGTTCACGTCTGAATGAAATTTCGCGTAATGTGAAAATTCTGGACAAGACCATTGCTGACATTACCCGCATGTCGATCGGCGATGCTGAAAGCTATTATCAGGGTATTCATTTGGAAGGTGCACGGGGTGAAATCGCCGACAAGATTTTCAAGGAAATCCGTGAACGTCTGCACTTTCTGGTTTCGGTCGGCCTGAATTATCTCAGCCTGTCGCGTTCTGCCGAAACTTTGTCTGGTGGTGAAGCGCAGCGAATTCGTCTGGCCTCACAGATCGGTGCTGGCTTGATGGGCGTCATGTATGTGCTGGATGAGCCATCAATTGGTCTGCATCAGCGTGATAACGACCGTCTGTTACAGACCTTGATCCGTCTGCGTGACCTAGGCAATACTGTCTTGGTGGTCGAGCATGATGAAGATGCGATTCGTGCCGCTGACCATATTATTGATATCGGTCCGGGTGCCGGTGTACATGGCGGGCATGTGATTGCCGAAGGGACTTATGATGAAATTCTGGCCAATCCTAACTCGCTGACCGGAAAATATTTATCCGGAAAATTAAAAATCGAAGTCCCGAAAAAACGGATTCAAGCGCCTAAGCCTGAAGAACAGATCAAGCTGATGGGGGCATCCGGGCATAACCTGAAAAAAGTCGATCTGACCATTCCTTTAGGTATTATGACCTGTGTTACCGGGGTGTCCGGTTCGGGTAAATCGACCTTGATCAACCGTACCTTGTTACCTTTGGCGGCGACCCAGCTCAATGGTGCCACCACTTTAACTTCGGAAAAGTTTGAATCGATTGATGGTTTGCAGTTCCTCGACAAAGTCGTGGATATTGACCAGAGTCCGATCGGCCGTACCCCACGTTCCAATCCGGCGACTTATACCGGTCTATTCACCCCGATTCGTGAGCTGTTTTCCCAAACTCAGGAAGCCAAGGCACGCGGTTATGCTGCCGGTCGTTTCTCATTTAACGTGAAAGGTGGCCGCTGTGAAGCCTGTGAAGGTGACGGCATGATCAAGGTAGCGATGCACTTCCTACCGGATATGTATGTGCCATGTGATGCCTGTCATGGCAAACGCTATAATCGTGAAACGCTGGAAGTAAACTATAAGGGCAAGAATATTTCCGATGTCTTGCAGATGACCGTTGAAGATGCCATGCATTTCTTCGATGCGATTCCGGTGATTCACCGTCGTCTGGAAACATTACATCAGGTCGGTTTGGGCTATATACGTCTGGGTCAGTCTGCGACCACTCTTTCTGGTGGTGAAGCACAGCGTGTCAAACTGGCACGTGAACTGGCCAAACGCGATACTGGTCAAACCCTATATATTCTGGATGAACCGACCACGGGTCTACATTTCCATGATATTGCCAAACTGCTGGATATCCTGCATCAGCTCCGTGACAAGGGTAATACCATCGTGGTGATTGAGCATAATCTGGACGTAATTAAAACTGCCGACTGGGTGGTGGATTTAGGCCCTGAAGGTGGTTCGGGTGGTGGTATGATTGTTGCGGAAGGTACGCCTGAACAGGTCGTGAAAGTCAAAGCTTCACATACTGGTAAATTTTTGAAGCCGTTGTTGAAGTGATTTTTTTAAATCCTCCCCAACCCTCCTTTGAAAAAGGAGGGAGTCTTCTTCTTTATCTGATGCCATATAGGACTTAGGGCTAGGGGAGATTTTAGCCATCCAATAAGCATGCTAAAACGGTGATTCATTCACCGTTTTTTTATCTCTCACTAGGCTATTGAACGAATCGCTTTAGCCAATTGTGCCAGTTCTTGATCATCTGCTCTTTGCGCATCATGCGATGAAATATAGCCCTCATAGGCATCGAAATATTTGTCGATTGAAGAATTCACGGATTGCCAATTCTCATGTATGCCTTTGGTCTGATGCATCGGAAATAATTTGGCATGCACATGATCGACACCAAAACCTTCAAAAATCATCCCTGTTCTGCCCACATCCTCAAAATAATAATCCAGCTTTAAGGCCACTTGTTTGGTATATAGCATCAGATCTGTCAAAACCTGATCATCCAGTTCGAATGCGTAGCTCGAATAATGCTGTTTTGGGATGACGACAGTCACGCCCAAAGTATTGGGAAAGATGGTCAGAAAAGCCATAAACTTGTCATTTTCATCAATCAAATGACAGGGTATTTCATCCTTAACGATTTGACAGAAAATGCAATTTTTACTCATTTTAAATATTCCTGAAATTTTATAATTTTTTATTTATTTGAATAAATAGCGCTTATGCTGTCCTATAAAAGCCTTACTTTAAAATGTTTTTTTAATTTTAAGTCGTACGCTTATACTATTTAAACCTCTGCCACCGCATTGCGTCCTTTGGCCTTTGCTGCAAACAAAGCATCATCTGCATTGGACAATAAAGCTATCCAGGAGCCAGCACCAATGGCAACCCCGATACTGACCGAAATCTGAATCTCGTCTCCTGCTGCAGTCACAATATGACGCTCAGCCACTTCAGCGCGGATTTTATCGGCCACAATCAGTGCCTGCTGCATCTGGATATTTTCAATCAGTACCAAAAATTCATCGCCCCCATAACGCACCAGCAAATCTGTAGCACGGACATTAGCCTGTAAACGCTCGGCCACCAGCCGAATCACCTGATCGCCAATAATATGCCCATATTGATCATTCACCTGTTTAAAATGATCAATATCAATAATCATCAAACAGGTTTGACTCAATTGACCCGGCTGATTTTCCATAAAACGGATATATTCTTCCAGCGCGAAACGGTTCGATAATCCGGTCAAGGAATCGGAATGAGCAATATTCTTTAAACGGAATTCCAGCGCATCACGTTCTTGCAACATCTGTTGCAATTTCTGAATGGCAGCGAATAAGGAATCAGAATGATTCACTTCACGCAGCCGCATATCAATTTTCTGACGACCCGAGTTTTTAGACAAACTCAACAACATGCGGCGTGCCTGAATCAGCGGCAGGAATACCTGTTTACGTGCAAAAATCATGGTTGAAATCGCGGTCAGTAATGAAATCAGCGATACCAGTACACTCCAGATCAAACGCTGCATATTGCTGTTCATTTCCTGAATAGCGGCATCTCTGCTGTATTGCAGTAGGTAAGTTTGCAGGTCTACCACAGTCGCAAATTTATCTACCATCGCTTCAGTCAGCTCTGTTCTGCTCAAACGGTAGTCACGTTGCTCCAGACTGTCACTGATCAGTTCACTCACAATCGGTAAGCCTTGCTGAATAAACTCGGTTTCTACCCGTCGATGTAAACGAATGAACTCCTCTGTTTTATCTTGAACAGGCTGAATGGTATCAATCAAGGCCCACAAATAACGCACCTGATGTTGGGTCTGTAAAGAACGGGTAATATTTTCAGTGGGAAGCGGCGCTTCAAAAGTCACATGCGCCATGATAGACGAGGCAACCCGCCCCGCCTGATCACGTAAATCAGATAAAAATAGAATCTGGCTGATATAGTTATTCAGAGGGGTGGACGAGCTATCTGAAGCCACCGCCACGTCACGCAAAAGTTCACGGCAACTTTCCCAGGCAGCAAACATGGCCAGAATTGCCTGATCAAGCTCTTGCGCACTGCGTTGCTGACGTGGCATCCGGGTATAGGCATCAACCTGTGCACGTCCTTTTTTCAAACTATTTTCAAGCTGTGAAAGTTGCTGACTCAGGTTGTTAAACCCGACCTCCGTCAAGACATCCGCGGTCTGGGACAATTGCCGATCCACCTGTTGACGATAGCTGATTAACTCTTGCTGATGCTGGGCAAATTCCTGCACCGAACTGGACATGGCTTTATTGGCAGGCGCACGCTCACGCGAAATTTTATTCGCCAGATCAGCGACCTGCTGTAAGGCATTCAATTGTTGATAAGTTTGTCTGGATTTTAAATAACTTTGACTGCTACTCACAATTAAGGGAATACAGATGCAAAGTAAACATAAAATAATAATCGACATCGACCAGTACAAACGTTTACTGATCCACTCAGAGCGTAAGGTATTCATGCTGTTGTATTACGCCCCAATATGACAAGCAAAGCTAAATAGATTGATTATTATACAAATAAAACAGGATGGTCTTAAAGCCTTTAGTCTTACTTCACTTATGTTTTTAATGAATTTTTATCATCTATTATTTTTCAGATACTTAAGTTGGTTTATTTAAAATGTTAATGCAGGGTTTCATGACTACAATTCCCTATAAACTCTTACAAAAACAAGGGAATTTAAGCAGCTAAAAAAATATAAAAACTTGCTTTCTGCACCATTTACACCTGCAACAAATAGGTGCATAATGCACCGCATTAGGGCGAGTTAAATTATTCCTCAGCAGATATTTTAGTTTACCCGCAAATTTTGGCGAAAAAACCCCGATTTTCTATGAAAATTGGGGTTTTTTTTAGCTATTGAATTTTAGACCTACATTTTTACTTTTTAATATGCACTATTTTGGTGCTTAAAATTATTATAATATTTCTTCTTATGATCTTTTTTAATTAAAGGTTTTTCAGAAACGGAATGATCCGAAATAAAAAATACTAGACAAAAAAAAAGCCCAACCTTGGGGAAAGCTGGGCGATAAAACAAAAAATTGTGGAGAATCAGGCTAAATCACTATGAAAATGTGAACTCTAACTTGATTTTCATATTATGTAAAATTCCCCTCAAAATGTAAAGCCGATTGCTTCAGTCAAGATTATAAAACATGCCCATTTAGCTCAAAAAAACAGACACACACTCTAAAGCCCAAGCTGATTACGCTCAAAAATCAAGCAATTCAATTAAAGGGATGATGCATCAAGCATCTTGCACTTCTTGACATATTTATGAATTAGCTCACCTATTTTTAATTGTTTTAATAGATAATTAAATAAAATTTAATCGTATTAAGTGATTTAAATAGCAACATAATTTCTCCTTAATCTTTAGTTAAAAATCTATATTTAAAGTCTAGCTTTTTGTTATAAAAGACTTTTTATCTAGAATGGCTTCCGAGCCTAATATTTGAATTTTACACAAAATTAATACAATGATTTAGCTTAAAAAAATAGCGATTTCGAATTGGATTGACTTAATAAATTGTTACAATACAATGTGTTCCAAAGCTGTACACATCTTGTAACAAAACGGTAAATATCATGAAAAAACTCGGTTTAGCCACTGCTTTATTATTAGCCATGACCGGTACTCAAGCATATCAATTTGAAGTTCAAGGTCAGTCAGAGTTCATCGACAACACTGTGAATGAACAAGACTTCACTGGTGCAGTTCAAGGTACTTACTACTTCAACAATGTTGATGCTTCTAAAGGTCCTTTAGCTGAAGCTGCTTTTTTAAACCAAGCATCTAATGTTTCTGCTGCTTATACATACGGCGAAGACGGACAAGAATTTGGTGACCGCACTGTGCACCATACTTTCGGTGTAAAAGGTGAAGCTTACATCCCAACTAAAGTTGTTCCTGCTTATGCAAGCGCTTCTTATAGCCATACCATCACTGATAACAAAGCTGGTAACCCAACAGATGATAATGGCGACCGTTATGCATTAGAACTGGGTGCTCTAGTTGCTCCTAACTTCCTGGTAGCTGTAGGTTACACAAGCGTTGCAGACCAAACTTCCTATGACGCTTTCAACATGTTCAACAACGGTGTTGCTAAAGCTGCTCTTGAATCAGAAACCATTGCTGATAAGAAAGATGCAATCACTGCCCGCACTAAATATGTAGGCGCGATTGACGGTACTAACATGTCAATTGGTTTTGAAAGTGGCCTGGTTTATGGTGAAGATACTGCCTACAACTTAGGTACAACTCTTTTCCTTAACCCACAGTTAAGCGTTGGCGCATCTTATATGGAATCTAGCTTTGCTGGTTCTCCAGACAAAGCTTGGGGCGCGAACGTAAACTACTTCATCACTCCTGCTGTTGCAGTTGGCGCATCTTATGTAAATGCAAATGCTGAAGGCCAAGCACTGGATACACAAACGATTGGTGTAAATGCCAAATTCCGTTTCTAATTTCTGATTAGATTCTGAATCAAAAAAGGACGCATATTGCGTCCTTTTTTATTGTTTTATGACTTCGTTTACTCAGGTGTACGTACCAGACTTAAGAAGTGCAAATGACGTTCATATTGGTCAATGATGTCCTGCAATAGATCTTCTTGCGTCCACTCCATCACATCATAACCCTGCCCACCTTCTCTTAAAAAGACTTCTGCCTGATAGGAATCTACGCTCGCATTCTCCAGTTCAGACATAAAGCTTGGACTTAAAGTCTGGGTGGCATTGACCTGATAGATAAAATTAATTTCATCCTGATGATCAACACGGAGCTGTATACCGTCTTCTAGCGGGCTAATCACCACGTGTAATCGGCGCCGTTTCAATTCACTTTGAAAGCTGAGAAATGCCTTATTCACTGTATTGTGAATATACTGCTGCACCTCTTCCTGAGTGTGCGGATAATGCATAATCAGGCCTAATCGCTGTTGCCAGCTGCGCGGATTCTGGATCGCACGCGGGGTAATCCGTGCGGCTTGCAGCGCATGCATTTTGGTAACATCCAGATGTAAGGCTTTGATTAATCCCCAGCACATCAGCAGCATAATGAAGGTAAATGGCAAGGCGCTCATGATCGTGGCCGACTGCAAGGCCTCAAGTCCACCAGCCAGTAATAGGATGATGGCCAACAAAGCCATGAGTACGGTCCAGAACAGACGCTGCCAGATCGGGGAGTTTTCAGTTTTCGCGGTCAGATAATCAGTCACTAATGCCCCTGAGTCAGCAGAGGTGACAAAGAACAGCATTACCAGCAAAGTTGCAATGATACTGGTCACTGAACTGAAGGGCAGGTTCGCTAAAAATTCAAACAGAGCCATAGATGAATCACGCTGAACTGCTTCTAGCAAGCTGGTATTGGCTTCATGCATAATGCTGTACAGTGCGGCATTGCCCATAAAGCCCATCCAGATCAGGGTAAATCCGGTCGGGATCAGCAATACACCCACGATAAATTCACGAATACTGCGCCCTTCCGAGACCCGGGCAATGAACATCCCGACAAATGGCGACCAAGAAATCCACCAGGCCCAGTACATGATGGTCCAGCCGCCAATCCAGCCACTTGGCTGATAGGCATACAGATTAAAGGTCATACTGAACAGATTTGAAACATACTGGCCGGCATTCTGAATAGTCGTCTGTAACAGATAAATACTCGGACCTGCCACAAAGACAAAAATCAGCAACAGCAGTGCAAGTACCAAATTTAGTTCAGATAAACGTTTAATTCCTTTGTCTAATCCAAAAAATACGGAAGTCGCCGCCATGGCACTGACCACAATAATCAAAATGACCTGAGTACTGGGTGCCTGTTCAATGCCAAACAAATAGTTCAAACCTGAATTGATTTGGGTCACCCCAAAACCCAGTGTGGTGGCCACACCAAATACCGTACCAATAGTGGCAAAGGTATCTACGCCATCTCCAATCGGACCATAGATCTTTTGACCAATCAGCGGATATAAGGCCGAACGAATTTTTAAAGGCAATTGATGCCGGTAAGCAAAATAAGCTAGCGATAGGCCAACCAGCGTATAAATGGCCCAGGCATGTAAGCCCCAGTGGAAAAAGGTGACCCGCATAGATTGTTGTGCAGCCAGTACAGTTTCCGGTTCACCGGCAGGTGGCGTAACATAATGCATCACCGGTTCGGCCACACCAAAGAACATCAGGCCAATCCCCATGCCTGCGGTGAATAACATCGCAAACCAGGAGGCACTGCTATATTTCGGTTGACTATGCTCGGGCCCCAGTTTGATTTTGCCCATATCCGACAGGGCAATATAAGCCAGAAGGATGATAAATATCGCCACCGACAATACATAGAACCAGCTAAAGGACGTGGTAATCCACTGGTTCAGTTGCTGGGTAAAAACTGAAAAAGCATCGGGTGCAAATACGACCAACGCTAAAAATATCGCAATAATGGCGACAGTACTGATAAAAACATTTGGATTGATATTGGCAAAACAGGATGGTTTTGTGGAAGGCATACATCCTCCATTTTTTAAAAATTGGATCGACAAACAGCGTCAAATAATTATTGGTAAGGTCAAAATGATCAGACAGATTCAGTCTATGGGAGCTAGATCTCCTGCTATTTTAGGATGTGACACAAAATAAAGCCGTTAAGTTACTGTAACAAATACAATAAAAGGATGAGTCTCATTGCCCAGGCGGGTTTTCTCTATTTTTCACGTTCTTTTTATGCGGTAGACGTGCGATATATTGCAAGGCAATTAAGCGGGATACAATCAGCGCCAGATACATCACCCCGACAAACATCTGGATAATGGCTAGCATCCGTGCGGCCGGACTGACCGGCATGATATCAGACAGTCCTGTTGCAGATTGCACACTGAAACTGAGAAAAATCAGATCCAGCCAGGGTTGATAGGCTTGCAGATCGGGGTCTGAAAAGCTGTACGGCACCAGCAGCTGACAGATACTGTAGAGGAAGGCAAAGCCCCAGGCCAGCAAGGTAAATACCGCCCCAGCGGCAAACAGTTCATCCTTGGTCAGATAACGGTCATGGAACATATAACGCAAAAGGCCATAGGCTGCACTAAAATAAGCACCAGCTTCAAACAGGTGGGCGGTGACATGGATCCAGGTATAACGCAGTCCCAGCACAATCAGAGAGGAAAAGAAAATCGCACCGGCGACAAAGCTAAGTCCTAAAATGGTAAACATTGGAGTCTGGCGAATGACTCTGGCAATCACCAGCAAAACCAGAACACCCAGCACCCAGGTTCCCGCCCGATAAGACACGCTTTCATAACTCAATACCGACAAGATCAGGATCAGCAATTGCAGGCACAACAGCCATGCCGAAGGCAAATGGGTAAAGCTGTTCCAGAACTGTTGCAGAGATTGCTTCATAATGCCCTTCTTGTTGCTCTTCTTGTTACTATCGTCATGTAGGGAACACATTGTTATTGTTAGCAGCTTTTAACATAGCACGCTTAAATCCGCTTGCAGATATGCGATTTGTATGAAAATTACTGAAATAACGCTGCACAAATCCAGCCATCTCAATTCAATACGGCGTTTATGCTAAAGAGAAAGCTTGATTATATCTCCATAAAAAAAGCCCCTGACGGGGCTTTTTTAGCGTAGCGCAGATCTTAGTGATCCGATGCGCCTGAGATACCAATACCGGTTTGTGAGCGTACAAACTGCGCATCAAAGGCTTTGCGTTCTGCCTGAGCCTGTGCCGAATTATCCGTCACAGAGAACAACCAGCAGCACAAGAATGACAATGGCATCGCGAAGATTGCAGGACCATTGAACGGGTTCACTGGCGTATCAGAAATACCCAAAGTATCGACCCATACTGCTTTAGACAGCACAATCAAGGTTACTGCGGTTACCAGACCGGCAACACCACCAATAACTGCACCACGTGTCGTCAAACCTTTCCAGAACATAGACAATACCAGTACCGGGAAGTTGGCACATGCCGCAACCGAGAATGCCAGACCGACCATGAAGGCTACGTTTTGTTTCTCGAACAGAATCCCGAGAATCATCGCGAAGATCGCAAGACCTAAAGTCGCAATTTTAGACATACGTAGTTCAGATTCAGGCGTGGTTTGGCCTTTCTTCAACACGTTGGCATACAAGTCATGCGAAATTGCTGAAGCACCTGACAGGGTCAAACCAGCAACGACTGCAAGAATCGTGGCAAATGCAACTGCAGAAATGAAGCCCATGAACAGGTCACCGCCCACTGCATCAGACAGGTGCACCGCCGCCATGTTATTACCACCGACCAGCTCCAGCTTGCCAGTCACTGCCATTTTCGCAACATCAAGGAATTGCGGGTTGTTCGATACATACAGAATCGCACCGAAACCAATGATGAAGGTGAGCAGGTAGAAATAACCAATAAAGCCTGTAGCAACCACGACTGATTTACGCGCTTCTTTGGCATCTTTTACCGTGAAGAAACGCATCAGGATATGTGGCAGACCTGCTGTACCAAACATCAATGCCAGACCTAAAGAAATCGCATCAATCGGATTAGACGCCAGACTACCCGGCCCCATGATCTTGGTGGCATCTGTCAGGCTTAAATCATGTACTTTTGAATAAACACCAATCGCCTGTTCAAACATGTTGGTAAAGCTGAAGCCCACGCCTTTCATGACCATGAATGCCATAAAGGTCGCACCAGACAGCAACATTACCGCCTTGATGATCTGTACCCAAGTGGTTGCCAACATACCGCCGAACATCACGTAAGCCATCATCAACAAGCCAACGATCACGACTGCAATATTATAGTTCAGACCGAATAGAAGTTTAATCAGCTGACCTGCACCCACCATCTGTGCAATCAGGTAGAACGCAACCACAACCAGCGAGCTTAAAGCAGCCAAGGTACGTACCGGTTTTTCCTGTAGACGGAAAGACACTACGTCTGACAGGTTGTATTTACCCAGGTTACGCAGACGTTCTGCCACCAGGAACAATACGATCGGCCAGCCCACCATGAAACCCAGTGAATAAAGCAAGCCATCAAAACCGGACAGGAACACCATCGCGGAAATACCCAGGAACGATGCAGCTGACATATAGTCACCGGCAATGGCCAGGCCATTCTGGAAACCGGAAATACCGCCACCGGCCGTATAGAAGTCTTTGGTATTGGTGGTTTGTTTTGCTGCCCATTTGGTAATAAACAGCGTAGCACCTACGAAAATCACAAACATGATAATCGCATGCCAGTTGGTCGCCTGCTGTTCTGCTGCACCCAGATCAGGACCAGCGAATGCAACGCCTGAAGCCACTGTCGTGGTCGCCAAGGCAATAAGAGAATTCCATTTCATCTTAGTGGTGTCCTTTTTCATGAGCAATCGCTTCGACTTCACGGATTGCTTCTTCAGTCAATTGATCAAGTTTGTTATTGGCAATGTAGGAATACACACCACACAAGATAAACGACAGGACAATGATACCCAGACCAAGTGGAATACCCCACGTGGTCACACCACCTGAAATTGAAGACAATAGAAATTCTTTGTTATAACCAACCAGCAACATGAAACCCACATAGACAAATAGCATAATGCCGGTCAACGTCCAGCTGAGCATACTTTTCTTGCGGACCATTTCCTTGAATTTTGGATTTTGTAGAATACGATCTACTTGTACCTCATCCATAATTACTACTCCTGTAGCCCAACCTTGGGCTGCCTATTTTTTAATTCGAATTATCACTGTTGCAAGTTAACAATAATCGTAGGTGCTTGTAATTTAGACTTTGGTCGTTAAAAAATGATCAATTTAAACTGTAGCGTTCACGATGCGTTATCATAGCGGCATGCTCAGTACACATCAGGCTATATGAACAGTTGGCTCATCATAGGGGTACTCGCCCTCTATATCGCATTACTCTTTATCTGCGCTTTCTACGGGGAAAAACATGCCAGCCGGCTGAGTACCCGTGGGCGCATGCTATTGTTTAGTTTAACTTTAGGAGTGTACTGCTCCTCCTGGACCTTTTACGGCGCCACGGGTGCTGCGGTACGTGAAGGCATTATTTTCCTGCCGATCTATCTGGGTCCGCTGCTCTTTGTTGCTGTCGGCTATGACATCTGGCGCCGTCTGGGACGGGTGAGACAGCATCATGCCATTTCTTCGATCGCTGACTTTGTCGCAGCACGCTATGGTAAAAGTGGTCCCCTCGCCTCGCTGGTGACCATTCTGGCGGTGGTGGCGATTGTGCCTTATCTGGCCTTACAGTTACGTGCGATTGCCCTGAGTGCCGCCGTCATTCTGGAGCCTTCCGCAGGTGTAACCGGCACGACCAATGGCGTACTGTTTCTGACCGGGGTTCTGGCAATACTGGCGATGATGTTTGGTACCCGGCAGATTGCCAATACTGAACAGCATGGCGGGCTGATGCTGGCCGTGGCATTTGAGTCTTTTGTCAAACTCTTCGCCCTGTTGGCAGTTGCCTGTTTCTTTATGTTTGAAGCACCAGAAAATCTGGCACAGATCAGTACCGATATCAGTACTACTTTTCATGATGTGCAACTGTTTGGCGTACCACAAAGTTTCTGGATTCAGACCTTACTCGCGGCACTGGCGATTATCTGCCTGCCGCGCCAGTTCCATGTGGCGGTGGTCGAGCTACGTGATGAAAAACATATTCGTGGTGCGCGGCGCTGGTTTGCGGTCTATTTGATTCTGACTACCCTGGCGATTATTCCAATTGCCAGCTGGGCGCTACATGCTGCACCGCAATATCTGGCCATTCCGGATGTGGCGGTCCTGTCCTTACCACTTAGCTATAATCAGGACTGGTTGACCTTATTGGCATTTCTGGGTGGTTTCTCTGCCTCTACCGGGATGCTGCTGGTGTCTTCCGTGGCACTGTCAATCATGCTCAGCAATGACCTGATCATGCCGGCGTTGTGGCGTTTAAAGCTGATTTCCCGGCATGACAAACGCTTGCCGCTGGTGCTGAAATTTACCCGCCGGGTCTGTATTCTGGGCGTGATGTTGATGGGCTTCCTGTTCTTCAATTTCTTTAATGATATTGACCAGTTGTCGGTTTTTGGTCTGTTGGCATTTAGTGCGGTGGCACAATTCGCCCCTGCCCTGATCGGTGGCCTGTACTGGCGTGGCGGTAGTAAACAGGGTGTCTATGCTGGACTCCTGACCGGTTTTGCCTTGTGGGCTTATACCCTGCTGTTTCCAACCATTTTGCGAAGCCTGCCAGAAGCCTATAACAGCTTTAGCCAAAGCTTGCTGAATCAAGGGCCTTTTGGCTGGAACTGGTTAAGACCGGAAGCCCTGATCGGTTTTGAGTCTTTTGATCCACTGACGCATGGCGTGGTCTGGGCACTGGGTTTAAATACCCTGCTGTATATCTGGATTTCCCGCATTTTCCGTCCGAGTATTGCCGAACAGATTCAGGCCGAAAGTTTCTTCTATTATGAAACCAAGCCATTGCCATCGCAGAGTCCATCAACCGAAGTCAGCTATTCCCATCAGGATGTGGCCCGTTTAAAAGTCGGTGATCTGATTACCCTGGCCAAACGCATTACCGGTGAAGGACCAACCACCCGTGCTTTCCAGCAGTTCTGCACCCAAAACAGTGTCGAGCTGAATGAAAATAGCAGTGCCAATGGCATGTGGTGGCGTTTCACCGAACAGTATCTGGCGGGGACTATCGGGGCAGCCTCGGCACGTACCCTGTTGACCACAGCTATGGTTAATAATGGTTTGGCATTGGGTCAGGTCGCCAATATTCTCGATCAGGCCTCGCAATGGCAACGCTTTAATCAGAACCTGATCATGACCATGATTGATCACATGACCCAAGGGGTCAGCGTAGTTGATGAAAATATGTGCCTGGTAGCCTGGAACAATCAATATCTGAAACTGTTCGATTATCCGACCGATATTGTCTATGTCGGTTGTCCAATCGCAGACCTGATCCGTTATAACGCTGAACGTGGTGAATGTGGCCCGGGCTCGGTTGAAGAACATGTACGGAAACGGATTCACTGGATGCAGGTCGGCAGTGCCCATGAATTTGAACGGATTCGTAAAGATGGCCGCGTCATTCAGATGCGCGGCAATCCGATCGAAGGCGGCGGGTTCGTTACCACTTTCGCCGATATTACTGCCTTCCGTGAAAATGAAGCCGTGCTTGAAGCCCGCGTTCAGGACCGTACCCAGCAGCTGGCCGATGCATTGTCCGAGCAGCAACTGGCGCGTGAACAGGCCGATAAGGCCAATATGTCAAAAAGCCGCTTCATTGCAGCCGCCAGTCATGACCTGTTGCAGCCAATGCATGCCGCGCGCCTGTTCAGTACCGCACTCGAACAAAGCGTGCAGAATGATGAAGACCGCAAGACCTTACAACAACTGGATCGTGCTTTGCATGGTGCAGAAAGCATGTTGTCTGCCCTGCTGGATATTGCCCGACTGGAAGGCGGCACCATTCAGCCGAAACGTCAGGCTTATCCGCTGCATGACCTGCTCAGCGATCTGGAACTCCAGTTCAAATCCATCGCTGCACAGCGTGGTATCAAGTTCAGTGTGCATGATGCACAGTTCTGGATTGATACCGATCCACAATGGATTCGCCGCATTATCCAGAACTTTGTCAGCAATGCGTTGCGTTATACTGCCAGAGGTAAAGTGGTGGTCGGTGTATTACGTTCGAGCAGCAGACCGAATCATATCCGTATTGGCGTCTGGGATACTGGCCCGGGCATTGCCGAAGAACAGCGCATCAAACTGTTTCAGGAATTTGAACGTTGCGGCCACACCTCGCCTTGGGGCGAACAGGGTCTGGGCCTAGGTTTGGCGATCGTACAACGCATGACCAGCATGCTGGACTATCCGGTACATGTGTCTTCTGCGCTGGGTAAAGGTTCCTGCTTTATGATTGAAGTGCCTGTGATCGAAGCACCGAAAGTGGTCGCAGTACCGGTTCAGGCCGTACCTTTAAAGAGCAAAGCCTTTAAGATTCTATGTTTGGATAATGATGAAACCATTCTGGAAGGCATGTCGACCTTATTGACCAAATGGGGTTATCAGGTGTTTAAAGCCACTGAACCTGAACAAGCAGCCATGCTGATTCAGCAGGAAAATATTCAGGTCTGGCTGGTGGATCAACATCTGAATCAGGACAAGATCGGTCTGGATTTCATTCTGGAACATCGTTCGAAGGATATTCCGGTCGCGTTGATTACCGCCGATTCCGATCCGGAATTGCCGCAACGTCTAAAAGAGCTAAACATTGTTCTGCTGAAAAAACCGCTGAAACCGGCCTCATTACGTTCATGGTTATCCGGACTGAAGATTTCCGACTCCTAAGTAGATTACGATCTGATCAATGCCCATTTCAGACCATGAAATGGGCATTTTTTATACTCAACTGCCACATAAACTTACCTAGCTTGCATAAAATTTATTCTAATGTGCTAAAAGCAGCAAATATGCCGAAAATACAGCTGAATAAATTGACCAAAATGCTCATTTTTTAATTCACTATGGCAAAAACTGACGAATGTATTAATGTGCATGTGTACACTTAGTTACAATTAGTTATCTTATTGTTTTTAATAAAAATTAAAGAGTAATTTTCCACTAGTATAACTTTAGTCGTATTTTTTATCCCTTGCACTTGGCTCTAAAAATAGAGGAATAAGAAACGATCAGTTCCCATCTCATGCAGCCTTAATTTTTTTGGTCGCTGATCTATTTCTGCATATCGGAGTTCTTCACATGAACATAGATCAAAATCAGGGCCTGAATCAGACCCAGCAGTTTCACCGTCAATATGGCGCCAATGCCTTATTGCCAAGTATTGACTGGGCACAGATCTTTAAATACAGCAAGCTGAATGATGCCCAGTATCAGGCACTGGAAACGCTGTATCAGAGTGCAGTCCCTCTGGCACTGCAAGTCTTTGATGAATTACATTTTGATGTCTTTGAACCTTATGCCTACAAGCCGCAAGGTCTAGGCCTATTTGAAAAGATTGCTGAACAGGAAGACAAGCTGATTCAGTCTTTAGAAGCTGAAACAGAGGATCTTCCAGCAAAAACCCGTCATCAGATCTGGAGCATGTTGCTGCGTGGTGGTGCAGTACTGGTCTTTAAGGCCTGGCTGGGTAAGGTCAAAAATGAAGAAGATTGCCTGGACACTAGCCAGTTTGATGAGCTGTCTGATCTGTTATTTATCAAAACTTGCCCACATGAGCTGGCGCAGCGTTTACATGTCGATCCGAATACGCGCGACGAACATGTCTTCCTGATGTATGACAATGAAGTTTATCTGGACCGTTTTAACAGTCTGGAAACTGCAGCCCTATTTGTCGATCTGGGTGTTTATGATGCGACTTTCCTGAGTCTGCGTGATGATCGCGTGGCGGAATATCTGAAGTCGAAAGGTTATGTCACCGAAGAGCAGATTGATGAATTGCAATGTGCCTTAAATCCTTTGTTTTGTGATGATTTCACCCGCAAACAGGATTATATCGCCTAGCTGACTCAGGCCTTTGCACTCATTTTTGCAGATTTCGCCCATAAAAAAAGACCTCCAAGGAGGTCTTTTTCAATTCGGCTATGCAGAACTTACATTTTGCGGTCTTCAATATTCAGTGCATTAATGGCCAATACCGCTTGTGTCCGGTTTTGTACGCCAAGCTTACGGAAGATTGCCGTCACATGCGCTTTAATCGTCGCTTCTGATACATCCAGTTCATAAGCAATCTGCTTGTTTAATAAACCTTCAGCCACCATCATCAATACCCGGAACTGTTGCGGCGTCAAAGACTGGATCCGTTCTGCCAAAGCCGTTTCATCGGCAGCACGCGGATCAAAATTCATATTGGCTGGCAGATTTGGCGGTAACCAGATTTCACCTTCCAGCACTTCACGAATCGCTTCACCGATATGGCTTGGGTGAGCAGATTTAGGAATATAGCCCATCGCAGCATGCGCGATCGCACGCTGGATGATGCTGACTTCTTCATGTGCAGACACAACAATAATCGGTAAAGACGGATACTGTGCGCGGACATGCACCAGGGCAGAAAAGCCGGAAGCGCCCGGCAGGTTTAAATCCAGCAGCACAAGATCAGGCTCAGGGCCATTTTCTAGACGTTCATAAAATTCATTGACTGCCGCAGTTTCATGAATCTGGGCTTGTGGCAGGCTATAACGTACAGCTTGAATCAAGGCATGACGAAATAGTGGATGATCATCAACGATTAAAATATTCATAGGCAACGTGAGAGATCTTGGCACGGTAGTCCCTATTCTAACCACACAACCCGGTTAAGGATATGCAAGACACTACAATTTTTAAAATAATATGCAGTTTTTCTTCAAAATTGCCCATTTTTACACTATTGCAATAATTGTTTAATTCTCATCACTTTTTTATATATTACTTATTCCTCACTGAAAAAGCTTATCTTTATTCAATATAAATATAAATATCATTCACTTACCCACAAAACCTTCCTTAAAAATCAGGCCTTTGTCGTATATCGCAAAATCAGATAACTTTTCAGCTTTTCGTTATTTTACAGTCCTTCGCTGAATCGGGATTAATAGGGTCATTCCAAGATTATCCCTATTTTTCAGGTTCTAAATATGTCTAATTTTAATGCGCAAAAACCCTTAAATATTGTGGCCGTATCTGGCGGTTTAAATCATCCCTCAAAAACCGAAGCCTTGGTTCAGGCCATTCTGGATGAGCTGGGTGAAGCGACACCGATCAATGTGCATTTCATTAAATTTAGCGAAATTGGTTCGCTCTTGGGCGGTGCAATTTACCGCAATCAGTTGCCACAACGCGTTCAGGATGACCTGGCAGCAGTAGAAGCCGCAGATGCGCTGATTGTGGGCACTCCCGTGTACCGCGCTTCATTTACCGGCCTGTTCAAGCATTTCTTTGACTTTGTCGAGCAAACGGCGCTGGTCGATGTTCCGGTATTACTGGCGGCTTCTGGTGGCAGTGACCGTCATGCACTGGTACTTGAACATCAACTGCGTCCTTTATTCAGCTTCTTCCAGGCACAGACTTTACCGATTGGGGTCTATGCTACCGACCGCGATTTCACCCCTGAATATACCATCCACAGTGAACTGCTCCGCGACCGGATTACCCTGGCTGTAGCGCGTGCATTACCGATTCTGGAATGGGCACCAGCCAAGGGACAACGTGCTGAAGTGATTAAAGAGAAAACCATTCAGGCGAGTCAAAATCTAGGCATTAATAAGCAGATCGAGCAGGAAGAAGTGCTGCCTTCAGCAGCCGTGCCTAGCCTGGATGCCGCAGAATCGCGCTTGCACAGCAAGAAAGCACCAAAGACTCAAGTGGCTTGAACATAGCATTGCAGAGGGTGATGAATATGTCGAATGATAAAAATATCGTATTTGCCTATTGGGTGCCGAATGTCAGCGGTGGCTTGGTGGTCAGTAACATCGAGCAGCGTACCGACTGGAGCTATGACTATAACGTGCGTCTGGCACAAACGGCTGAACAGGCAGGCTTTGATTATGCTCTGACCCAGATCAGTTTTACTGCCGGCTATAACGCAGAAAACCAGCATGAATCAGTGAGCTTCAGTCATGGCATTCTGGCCAAAACAGAACGTCTGAAAGTCATTGCCGCAATTCTGCCGGGTCCATGGAAGCCGGCACTGGCTGCCAAACAACTGGCGACGATTGATCATCTGAGCAATGGCCGGATCGCGATCAATGTGGTCAGTGGCTGGTTCCGCGGTGAGTTTGATGCCATTGGTGAAGAATGGCCGGAACATGACGAGCGTTATGCCCGTTCGGAAGAGTTTATCCGTAGCCTGAAAGGGGTCTGGAGCCAGAATAACTTTAATTTTGAAGGTAAATATTATCAATTCAAAGACTATACCCTGAGTCCAAAACCACTACAAAAACCGCATATTGAAATCTTTCAGGGCGGCAGTTCCCGGGCAGCACGTGATATGGCTTCTCGCGTATCTGACTGGTACTTCACCAATGGCAATACCCCGGAAGAGCTGAAAAAACAGATCGATGATATTCGTGAAAAAGCCAAGGCAAATCATCACTCGGTGAAAATCGGCGTAAATGCCTTTGTGATTGCACGGGATACCGAAGAAGAAGCTCAGGCTGTATTGCAGGAAATTATTAGCAAGGCCAATGTGCAGGCAGTGAAATCTTTTGGTGAAGCGACCCGTGAAGCTGGCACGGCAAGTCAGGAAGGTGAAGGCAACTGGGCCCAATCCACCTTTGAAGATCTGGTGCAATACAATGACGGGTTCCGCACCAATCTGATCGGGACACCGCAGCAGATTGCTGAACGGATTATCGAGCTGAAAAAAGTCGGTGTCGATCTAATTCTGTCAGGCTTTTTGCACTTTATTGAAGAAGTCGAATATTTTGGCCAGAAGGTGCTGCCTTTGGTCCGTGAGCTTGAAGCACAACAGGCAACGCCTGTGCAGCAAGAAGAAGCTGAGCCCGTATAATTATTCAAATAAATCTCAGCAGATTCACTCCCTCCCTCAAGGCTCGGCTTGGGGGATTTTTTTATGTGATAAAATTGTTGTCTGGCTAGGTTTAAGACCATCAATTCCTTAAAATTCTGCACTAACGACTTTCCAAGAATTTTAACAATGCAACTGATCTGGTTTCGTCAAGACCTCCGCATTCATGATCATGCCGCGCTCTGGCATGCCACCCAGCAAGGCAGCTGTATAGCAGTGATGGTGCTCTCTCCCGAACAATGGAAGCTGCATCAGGATGCCCGGATTAAAATCGATTTTTATCTACGTCGCCTCGACATCTTAAAGCAGCAGTTAGCGCAGCTGAATATTCCATTAATCATTTTAAATGTTCCCTTATGGCAAGACCTGCCGGCCGAAATGCGAAGCCTGTGCCAAAAACTTCAGATTGATACGCTACATGCCAATATTGAAGTGGGCGTGAATGAACTGCAACGTGATGCACAGGTACAGCAGATGCTGGAACAGCAGCAGATCCGGGTCGAGCTGTATCATGATCGCAGCCTGTTTCCACTGACCAGTATCCGTAACCAGTCCAATCAACCCTATCAGATCTATAGCGCATTCAAGAAAAAGTGCTATGAGCGACTGATTCAGAATATACCGGGCTGTTACCCTGACATTCAGGCTCAAGATCCGGTTGAATTACCAGACCAGTTGACCAGCTTTGATCTGCAAAAATTTGCGGCTAATTATGAAGTCGATCATGCTGCCCAGCTCTGGCCTGCGCAGGATCATACTGCCTTAGAGCTGCTCGATGATTTTATCGAGGATAAAATAGCTCACTATAAAACCGAGCGAGAGCTACCTGCAGTCGATGGTACCAGCCGCCTGTCACCGTATCTGAATATCGGTATTCTCTCGATCCGTCAATGTATGCAGACCCTGTTTAAGGACAGTTATTTCCAGATTGATGATATCGGTCAGCAGACCTGGCTGGATGAACTGCTCTGGCGCGAGTTTTATCTGCATACCCTGTTTGATTTTCCCCGTGTATCCAGGCATCGGCCTTTTAAGGAAAATACCGATAACATCCAGTGGCGCAATGCACCGGATAATTTGGCTGCCTGGCAACAAGGACAAACCGGGATTCCAATTGTCGATGCCGGCATGCGGCAAATGCGGGCCACTGGCTGGATGCATAACCGGGTGCGCATGATTACTGCGATGTTTCTATGTAAAAACCTGCTGATTGACTGGCGTCTGGGAGAAAGCTGGTTCATGCAGCATCTGATTGATGGCGATTTGGCAGCGAACAATGGCGGTTGGCAATGGTGTGCCTCGACCGGCATGGATGCCGTACCTTATTTCCGGATTTTTAACCCGGTCAGCCAGTCACAGAAGTTTGACCCGAATGGGGATTACATCCGTCAATGGGTGCCAGAACTGACACATCTGAATGCTAAATCTATTCATGAACCCTATGCTAAAAATCCGGATCTTGCACTGGATTATCCAAAACCGATTGTGGATTTAAAAGCCTCTCGTGTAAGAGCGATTGAAGCGTTTAAGCAAATTTAAAACCAAACTTTTTCATCCCGAATAAAACAGCCTCCGATAAAGAGGCTGTTTTATTTTTAGATCAGGAATAAAAACTCGGATCAGGCACTTTTCCAGTCAGCACCCATTCCCCCACTTCCTGATATTTATAATCGATCGGGTCATGCAAAGTCTGGGTGCGGACATTGCGCCAGAAACGGTCCAGATTGAGCTTGGCCGTGGTGGCCCGCGCACCCATCACCTGGAAAATATTCTGGGTAATATAAAGAGAGGTATTGGTTGCGGCAATTTTAGCTGTGGCAATGGCAACCGAGACTTCACCGCGCTGCTCAGCTGTTAAATTACTCCCCTCATCCCATGCTACTTGTAAAGTTTGAAGCGCTTTAGCTGTTAGCAACCGTACGCCTTCTAGCTGTATATAGAACTCGGCAAAATGCTTCTGGGTAAAAGGATCATTCACTGCATCTTCTGCCAGTGATTTGGACCAGGCTTTTTGGGTCTGTACACCCTGTCTGGCGATTTCAAATGCCCCTTCTGCCACGCCCAAAAACAGATGCACGAAAATCAGCTGGGCAATCAAAGGCCGTAGACTGGAATATGGCGTACTCAGTGGGCCTGGATTTAACAGCAATTCATCTTCATGAATTTTGACCTGCTCAAAATGGCTGCCACCGCTGTCGGTCTGGCGTTGGCCCATATTGTTCCAGTCGCCCAGAAAGCTCACGCCCTCTCGCCAGGTAGGAATCACTCCTATCAGTAATTTTCCTGCTTCGTCATAACCTGAACACAGCAACATATCCGAATCAATCGAACCTGAGCAGAAGCTTTTATCACCATGGAAAATATATTCGTTTTCTGAAACTTTTGTAACTGTGGTGCGATGGTCCAGCGGATTTAGAGTATTACCCCAGAACAGATCATTTTGGGCCGTCTGTTCAAACCACGGGCCATATTGTTCCGCTTGGGAAAATAATTGCACGGTCGCAATCAGCAAATGGTGAAAGCCATAGACATGCGCCAATGAACTGTCGACTTGGGCCATAATTTGAATGGTTTTAAAAATGGTCTGCCAATCTGCCTCCTGACCGCCGTACTGTTTTGGAATGGACAGGCCAAGCAAGCCACTCTGGCGAATCAGGTCACGCTCGGCCTTGGGATTCCCCCCCTGTTTGTCCCGCTCTGCGGCAGTCAAAGCAAAAGTTTCAGCAAGTTTTTGGGCAATATCGACAGGAGACTGATTTAAATATGGGGATTGTGCATTCATTATTTTAACTCATGTTCAGCATGGAAACAGCTTAGCAGATCAGGGTACTGACCTATATCCGAAAGCATGCAGAGCTTATTCCCGATATAAAAATACCGGCGGGATGCCGGTATTGGAAAAGCTTAAATTTAAGCGTTATTACGCTGTACCTCTGCAATCAGATGATCCACCACTTGCGGTTCAGCTAGGGTCGAAGTATCTCCGAGACTATCCAGCTCATCGGCTGCAATCTTTCTCAATATCCGGCGCATGATTTTGCCGGAACGGGTTTTCGGCAATGCCGGTGCCCAGTGCAAGGCATCGGGAGTCGCCACTGGCCCGAGAATCTTGCGTACCCAGCTGACCAGTTCTCCACGTAATTGATCTGAACTGGCAACATCAGCCTGTAAGGTCACAAAGGCACAAATTCCCTGACCTTTAATATCATGCGGCATACCGACTACAGCGGCCTCTGCTACCGATTCATGCGCCACCAGTGCACTTTCAATTTCTGCAGTACCTAAACGGTGTCCGGATACATTCAGGACATCATCGACACGGCCGGTAATCCAGTAATAACCATCTTTATCGCGACGCGCCCCATCTCCGGTAAAATAAGTACCGGGATAGGTAGAGAAATAAGCTTCAATAAAACGCTCCGGGTCTCCCCAAATGGTACGCATCTGACCCGGCCAGGAATCCTTAATCACCAGATTTCCCTCAGCTTCACCCTCCAGTTCCTTGCCATCGGCATCGACAATAGCCGGTTGTACCCCGAAGAAAGGCCGTGTCGCAGAACCTGGTTTTAAATCAGTCGCACCCGGCAATGGCGTAATCATAAAACCGCCAGTTTCGGTTTGCCACCAGGTATCGATGACGGGACAGCGGCTTTCACCGACCACGGTGTAGTACCAGTTCCAGGCTTCCGGATTAATTGGCTCACCGACCGATCCTAAAATTCTCAGGCTGCTACGGTCACTTTCCCGTACAAAAGCATCGCCCTCACGCATCATGGCGCGGATCGCGGTCGGTGCAGTATAGAGAATGGTCACGTTATGCTTATCAACAATATGTCCAGTACGCGCCCAGCTTGGATATTGCGGTACACCTTCAAACATCACAGTGGTGGTCCCATTCGAAAGTGGCCCATACAGCACATAGGAATGTCCAGTGATCCAGCCGACATCTGCGGTACACCAGAACACATCATCCTGCTTGATATCAAACGCTTCACGGAAGGTGCAGTTGACATAAGTCAGATAACCGCCAGTGGTATGCATCACGCCCTTGGGCTTGCCGGTGGAACCTGAGGTATACAGGATAAACAGCGGATCTTCGGCATTCATCGGTTCCGGTGGGCAGATGTCATTCACTGACATAATTTCCGTGTGATACCACAGATCACGCCCTTCCTGCATTTCAATCGGGTTACCGGTGCGGTGTACCACCATTACATTTTGAATCGAGTCTGTACCTGCCAGTTTTAGTGCCTCATCGACATTGGCTTTCAGCGGAATGGCCTTACCGCCGCGCATGCCGGAATCGGCTGTAATCACCATTTTCGCCTGACAGTCTTCAATCCGGCTAGCCAGAGAATCTGGCGAGAAACCACCAAATACCACGCAATGTACCGCCCCGATCCGGGCACAGGCCAGCATGGCAATCGCGGCTTCAGAGACCATCGGCATATACAGCATGACCCGGTCGCCTTTCTGGATGCCATTTTTCTTCAACACATTGGCAAAACGGCAGGTTTCATCATGCAGTTCGGCAAAGGAAATAATCTTGTGCCGCGAAGGATGATCCCCTTCCCAGATGATCGCCGGTTTATAAGGATGTTCTTTCAGGTGCCGATCCAGACAATTGGCACTGACATTGAGCTGACCATCGGCAAACCATTCGATTTTAAAATCGTCTTTGTTAAAGCTGGTATTTTTGACTTGGGTAAAGGGCTTGATCCAGTCCAGACGTTGCGCCTGTTCTGCCCAAAATTTATCTGGCTGTTCTATAGAATACTGATAACGTTCAAAGTACTGGTCTTCGAGCGTGCGTGCTGTTTTTTTAAATTCTTCGGGTACTGGATAGATCTCTTGCATAGGTCACTTCCTTGATTTTGTTCTATCTCATCACGAGAGGTTAATGCTGCGTTGTTGATTGTTTTTTATGCATAATGGCAGTATGGCCTGCTTATTTCAAATCCGGCAATCATGCTTTCGTCGTAGATTATTTATACAAATTCAATCAAAATAAACCACAACTTACAGTACAGAATCTTCTGCGCAACTGTGTATGATCTGTAGCACAGCCCTTTAAAAATAAAATTGATCGCTTGTAGTTATTTCATCTGATTTAGCAGGATACACTTTATGAAATCGCCTGAATCTCCCTACTTTAACCCGCCTGCGCTGCCTGCAACCGATCATCCCCTGTCGATGAAAGGTCGCTTCGGGCGCTTGAGCTTTATTGCCTGGTCGGCATTTCTGTATTTCATTTTTTTATTTGGCAGTATCGCACTGGGTCTCAGCATTGATATTGTGAATATTTCTACCCACTCCATGGATCCCAACTGGCTGATTTCACTGCAAGGTTTGGCCAGTATTGTTGTACTGGCCATGGTTCTGGTCTATGTGTATTTCGCTTTAGTGGTGACCGTTCGCCGTTTGCATGATATGAACCGCAGTGGCTGGTGGGCGCTATTATTTTTGCTGCCGCTAGTAAACATTTTTGTATGGCTTTATATCGTTTTTGGTTCGGGCGATCGAGGCACTAATCAGTATGGTCCGGCACGGATGACCTTGCTCTGGGAAAAAATTCTGGCCTGGCTGATGATTATCCTGACCCTGCTTAGCTTGTTGGGATCTATCGCTTTATTCAGTTATATGAGCGGTGAAGAACAAACCCCTACCCCCACGGAAATGATGCAAAAAACCACCAAATACTTTTAACAACAGCGCCGTTATTTTTAAAATTATCTACTGGTGACTTCGAGTCCTTATTAATTTTTTGCTGAACATCAGGCAAAATAGGCGAAATTTGAATTGTGGAATTTTTGTGGCAGAGCAAAACAATACCTTAAGCCAGGTAACTGAGGGCACCACGGAGTTGTTACATCAGGCAACTGAGAAAACGACCCAGACCGTGATTGAACATACCGCCAAGTATAATGATGCCTACAGCACCATTGACAAGATCATGGAAGGTTTCTGGGAACGTGTGCCTTATTTCTGTATCGCACTGATCGTAATTACGATTTTCTGGTTACTCTCCAAAGTCTTCAAGTTTTTCGTACGTAAAACTTTGGAAAACCGCTCTTATACCCGTCAGAATCTGGTGTTGGTACTCAACCGTGTCGGCAGTACCTTTATTATTTTCTTTGGTATTCTGATTGGACTGGTGATTGCTGTTCCTGGCTTTACCCCAGGTCAGCTGATGAGTGCCCTCGGGATTGGTTCGGTCGCGATCGGTTTTGCCTTCAAGGATATTTTCCAGAACCTGCTCTCTGGCGTGTTGATTCTGCTCAGTGAACCGTTCAAGATTGGCGACGATATTATCGTGAATGGCATGGAAGGTACGGTTGAAGATATCCAGATTCGTGCAACCTTTTTACGCTCACCGGATGGCCGCCGTATCGTCATTCCAAACGCGACCGTCTACACCAGTGCGGTTACGGTGAATACCGCCTATACCCGTCGCCGCTGCGAATTCGTCGTGGGTATCGGCTATGAAGATGACATCCAGAAAGCCAAGGACCTGATTACCGCTATTTTAGATAAAGATCCGACCATCCTCAGCCAACCGGGCTTTAGTGTCAATGTGACGGCGCTGGCTGACTTTTCCATTACCCTGAAAGCCTTCTGGTGGGTCGATACCACTGAAACAGGCACCGGAACCTCAATCAGTGCGGTGCAGGAACGGGTGATTCAGGCATTTGCCGAACATCATATTTCAATTCCGTATCCGGTACAGGAAGTCAAAGTCTATCGCGGCGAAGGCAATGATGATGCCTCAGCCCGCGCTAAACAGACGACCTAAAACATACGGAATCACGGTTTCTGTACGGATAATACGGTTGCCCAGACTCACTGCCTGACAGCCGTTTTTGATGAGCAAATCGACTTCATAAGGGATAAATCCACCCTCCGGACCAATAACAATCGTACAGGGATGCTGAATCGCAAAGGGCATTGCTTGCTCGACATAAGGATGTGCCACATAAGCGGGCCGGCTACTGGTAATCAAGCCCGGCAGGATATCTTCTACAAAGGGTTTAAAGCGCTTATACAGCTCAATTTGGGGTGCAACCGTATCCCCGGCCTGTTCCAGTCCCAACTCGATATAATGATTTAACTGCTGTAAAAATGGCGTTTGCCAATAGCTTTTATCAACGCGGTAGCTATGCAGTAAAATGATTTTTTCAACGCCCAAAGTGACACTGTCCATGATCAGACGGCGCAGCACCTTCGGACGTGGTAAAGCCACAATTAAAGTCACTGGCAATTTTTCTGGAACAGTTTCTTGTTGCAGCGGTTTCAAGCGCACTGCTTTTTCAGAGATTTCGACAATCTCAGTCAGGTAACGCTGACCTTCCCGAATTCCGACTTTTAACGTATCCCCCACCTGAATCTGCAAACGCTGCTGTAAATGTTCCAGTTGCCGAGTGGAAGTAATGGACCAGAATTCAGCTTCGGTTTGACGTGAATCAAGCAGGATGATGTTCATAAAAAAGAAGACCAAAAAAATATGATATATCCCTCTATTGGCTAGAGGGTGGCGACAGGGATGTCGCCAATTTCACTGTGCTGCAGGGATGCAGCATCAGTGAAATAAAGGGCTTTTGTCTTGCAGGGTATGCCCTTCATGGCCCGACAAAAGTAAGGTAATCACTTTGAAAAAGAAATACAAAGAAATACTAAGCCAAATCGAAACTCGGTTATTGTAGGACAAGCCTTAAATAAAGCTCTATAGTGACTTATCATCGTGTAGGCTTCTCCCTACTTTTTACAGCGTAAAAGTAGGCAAAACGCTTTTGTTAGGTTGATGATACTTCCCTGTATCATCAGCCTAACGACGGCATCCCTGCCGTCTTGGTAAATCCAATATCTGTTACTTATCAAGGTAAATTAAAGATACTGATCAATCACCTGAATATGCTTGGCAAGCGATCCTGTATTTAACTGCATAATTTGCTGCGCTGCCGCATTCAAGTTTTCCGCCTTAACCTGATCTTGCAAAAGTTCCAGTAATACTTCTGCAGCCTGCTGGACATTCTGTACTACTGCGACTGCATCCGATTGAACAAACTCATCCACGATGGTCTGAAAATTAAAATAGTTTTTGCCTAAAACAGTCGGCACATTCAGCGCAATCGGCTCCAAAATATTATGTCCACCACCTGGTTCATTTAAAGAACCACCCACATAACATGCCTGACTCAAAGCATACCAAAGCCACATTTCACCCATCGAATCGGCCAAATAAACCTGGGTATCTGCTTTAATATGTTGCCCTAGACTTCGACGCTGGATTTTCAATCCCAAAGACTGTGCAGCTTCGAACACCTCATCAAAACGTTCCGGATGGCGCGGTACCACAATACAGACCAAATATGGATCAGCTTCTAAAGCAGCTTTTAAAACACTCAGAATTTCTTTTTCTTCAGGAGCATGAGTACTAGCTAACGTGACGATCTTTCGCCCCCCTAACTGCCACTCCTGTTTCAATTGATCTGCCTGATGAATAAAGCGCTCGGGCGCAGTAATATCAAATTTGATATTGCCCAAAACTTGGGTTTTTTCAGCTGCGATTCCCAACTGGATATAACGTTGCTGGGTAGCTGTATCCTGTGCCAAAAGACCAGTTAAATTCTTGAGCATGCCACGGGTCAAACCTTTGACCTTGGCATAGCCTTTGGCGGATTTTTCGGACAGACGCGCATTCAACAATACACTTGGCACATTAAACTGGGGTGCCTGATCCAGCAGATTCGGCCAAAGTTCAGTTTCCATCAGCAATAAAAGTTTCGGCTGATATTTTTGATAAAACTCACGAATTAAGGTTTTCTGGTCAGCAGGCAAATACACGGCCTGAAATAAGTCTAAGTAAGGTGGCTTTAAGAACAGCGATTTTACCCGGGCCTGACCGGTTTTGGTGGTATTGGTGACCAGCACCGGATGACCGAGCTTTAAATAATGTTCAACTAACGGTTGGGCCGCGTTGGTTTCGCCCACCGACACCACATGAAACCAGATAGCATGCAGGTTTTTGGGTGGCTGAAACGGGCCAAAACGTTCTGTCAGTTCTTGTTGTAATTGTTCAGGATCGGTCGCACGTTTACGAATACGCGATTGATATAAGGGTTTAACCAGCGCCAAGGCTGCATTATACCAAAATGGAGTGGCCACATTGCGCCCCTGTCCAAAGATTTAATCGGCAGAATATAGCAGAGCCACATCAACATGTTAATCAATGTGGCTCATTTTTAGATTATTCTACTGTAGTTAAAGCTTCTGCTTCAGCCAATGTCGGATAATCAATATAGCCTTCCGCGACATTGGTTCCGATCATATTTTCCAGCTTCAGTTCATTCAGCGGCGCATCTTCGAGCAGACGTTCATATAGATCCGGATTGGCAATATAAGCTTTGCCAAAAGATACCGCTTCGGCCTTGCCTGAAGCCAGTAATTCAATGGCATCTTCACGACTTAGTTGCATATTGGCAATATAAGGCACTCCATTTGAGCGCTGTTTCATATATTCAGAAATACTGTCTTCTGCCAGATATTCACGGGTAAAGAAGAAGGCAATCTTGCGCTTACCCAGCTGCTCCATGGCATAGCCAAATGTTTCACGTGGATCATTGTCGCCCATGTCATGGTCATCACAACGCGGCGCAAAATGCACCCCTACACGATCTGCGCCCCATACTTCAATCAGTGCATCAGTTGCTTCTAGAAGGAAACGTGTACGATTTTCCACTGAACCGCCGTATTCATCTTCACGCTGATTGGTTTTGCTTTGCAAGAACTGGTCAATCAGATAACCATTGGCAGCATGTAATTCAACACCATCAAAACCGGCTTCTTTAGCACGAATCGCAGCTTGCTTGTATTGCTCGGTAATGGCATGAATTTCAGAAACTTCCAAAGGACGTGGCGTAACGTATGGACGTTTTGGACGTAACAAGCTGACATGACCCGCCTGTTGTACTGCACTTGCAGAGACTGGTGTTTCACCATTTAACAGATCCGGATGCGATACACGACCAACATGCCAAAGCTGGGCAACAATCAGACCGCCCTTCTCATGAACCGCTTGAGTGACCTTTTTCCAGCCTTCGACCTGCGCATCGGTAAACAGTCCCGGAGTATTTAAATAGCCGTTGGCTTCTTCAGAAATCACTGTAGCTTCAGAAATGATCAGGCCAGCACTTGCACGTTGCGCATAGTATTCAACCATCATTGGGGTTGGAACGCGATCAGCAGTTGCACGGCTACGGGTCAGCGGCGCCATGATGACACGGTTTTTAAGCTCTAACGCACCGAGCGTTAAAGGAGAATTTAATTCAGCCATCGTTACTCCCACCTGTTAAAGGTGTTGTTGTAGGTGTTCGATAAATTGTTGAATCAAAGTTTCATTGCGGGAGAAATATGACCACTGTCCATGCTTGGTCGCAGTGATCAGGCCAGTCTGCTGTAACACCGACAGGTGATTGGACATGGTGGACTGGGAAACCTGGCCCAAACGTTCAATTTGACCTGCACAGACCCCACGTTGAAAGCCACCACACTCTTCCGCAGACAGATATTGCTCCGGAGATTTTAACCACTCCAGAATTTGTCGACGGGTCGGATTGGCTAAGGCTTTAAAAATTAGATCAAGGTCCATAGGCACATCACAATCAGTGGCGCAACGAAACTTTATTCAGCATCTGCGACCATTATATCGTATTTTTACGATTTATATATCGAATAATTTAGATATAAGAGTCACAATCTGTACAAGCTTGGTTACGCCAGCTATTTAAACAACTTCTTACAAGCCCTGTTTCAAGCTTGCTTCGATAAATTTGTCCAGATCACCGTCCAGAACTGCGCCAGTATTGGAATTTTCCACACCTGTACGCAAATCCTTAATACGTGAATCATCCAGGACATAAGAACGGATCTGGCTACCCCAGCCGATATCAGACTTGGAATCTTCCAGTGCTTGTGCCGCTTCGTTACGTTTGCTCATCTCGAGCTCATAAAGTTTGGCACGTAACTGCTTCCAGGCGTGGTCACGGTTGGCATGTTGTGAACGCTGGTTCTGACAGGCCACCACAATTCCGGTCGGTGCATGGGTTAAACGCACGGCAGAATCTGTTTTGTTAATATGCTGACCACCCGCCCCTGATGCACGGTAAGTATCGGTACGAACATCGGACGGATTGATTTCAATTTCGATATTGTCATCTACTTCAGGTGAGACAAACACGGCAGAAAATGAGGTATGACGACGGTTGCCCGAGTCAAAGGGCGACTTACGCACTAAACGATGTACACCAGATTCGGTACGTAACCAGCCATAGGCGTACTCACCTTCCACACGAATCGTCGCAGATTTAATCCCGGCAACATCGCCATCAGATTCTTCCATCACTTCTGCTTTAAAGCCATGACGTTCAATCCAGCGTAGATACATACGTAGCAACATAGACGCCCAGTCCTGTGCTTCTGTACCGCCTGAACCAGCTTGAATTTCAAGATAGCAAGGGTTTGGATCCATCGGATTATTGAACATACGGCGAAATTCAAGCTTGGCCAGTTCTTCTTCAGCCGTGCTCAGTTCAGCCTGTACGTCTTCTAGCAAGCTTTCATCATCCGCTTCAACCGCCAGATCAAGCAAAGCCTGTGCATCTTCAAGCTGGGTACTTAAGCGATCCAGCACATTTAATACATTTTCAAGCTCGCCTTTTTCTTTGGCCATTGCTTGAGCACGACTCTGATCATTCCAGATCGTTGGATCTTCTAATTCACGCAGGACTTCTTCTAAACGCTCTTTTTTCAGATCGTAGTCAAAGATACCCCCGTAGTGTTTGACCACGTTCGTTTAAGTCTTTTAATTGGTTTAGATACGGATTAATTTCCACGTGAATTACTCTCAATCAAAATTAGGCACAAAATTCTTAGCCCGATATTATAGCACAGTCTATTTCCGCTATTTTAACGATCCATTCAGTCTAAGGCTCGAATGTCTTGAACATTTAGACCTGTATTTCCCTCATCCAATTTTCAACATCTCATAGACTCTTTTGCGTCTTTTTATCCGAAATTTTTTATTGGCTTTTTAGCCCCGTTTTATGACCGAAATATAATTTTGCAATTGATTTTATAATTTAGGATTTCTTATTGATCTGTATAAAAAATCAGCGAATTCAATAGATTCCACAATATCTACACACTTTTAATAAAACACTACATTATAAATTTAATTTTATTATTCAGTCACTTGTTCAGCAAAAATTACACAAGATTACGCTATTCACATTACTGTAACTTTCCTTTGATTGACGATCTTTGGAATTGCTCTAGACTGAAAGTTGTAACAAAAAGTGTAATGTTTTTAACTCACGATTTGAGGGGTAGTAACCATGAAAAAATTAGCGATTGCTTCGGCACTACTTTCAGCAATAGCAATGACTGGTACAGCAGCACATGCTTACCAAGCAGAAATTGGTGCATCAGCAGGAGTGTTTGATCCTGACAACGATGGAACTAGCGGTTCTTTCGGCGTTGATGGTACATATTACTTCAATCCAGTTCAAACACGTAATGCACCATTAGCAGAAGCAGCATTCCTTGATCGTGCTAGCAACGTGAGTGCGCAATATCAATATAATGAAATTGGTGATTCTGAAGCGCATCGTTATGGCGTAGGTGCAGAGTACTTCGTACCGAATTCTGACTTCTACTTAAGCGGTAACGTCAATGGTCATGATCTGCAAGATAACAATGAGGTAGATAATGACTTAACTACTTATGCTGCAGAAGTCGGTTATCTACCAGCGCCAGGCCTATTGATTGCGGCGGGTGTGAAAGGTTGGGATAACGACGAGGATGATGGTGTAGATCCAACATTACGTGCTAAATATGTGACTACCTTAAGCAACGGTAAAGATATCAACCTGGAAGCAGGTGCAGCGTTTGGTGATCTAGATGAATACAATCTGGCGGCAGATTATTTCATCGACAAAACCTTGAGTGTCGGTGCTGATTATCACAACAATGATATTACCGACAAGAGCGAATTTGGTATCAATGCACGTAAGTTCATTAACCAGCAAGTGAGCTTAGAAGGCCGTGTTGGCTTTGGCGAACAGTTCAACAATGACTACAATAGTTTTGGTGTAGCAGCGAAGTACCGCTTCTAATCTAAAACCAAAAATTAGTCATTCATAGAAAACCCATCCTCGGATGGGTTTTTTTATTGCACTCTTAACAAGCATTTAGGTATTTTTGCACATTGACGGGGCGAATATAAACTGTACAATTTGTTACAACTGTTCATCAAACAGTCATATTTTTATAACAAAGAGAGAAATCTAAATGCTTAAGAAACTTGCTCTTGCTACAGCGCTTCTTGCTGGCCTGGGAACTGCACATGCTTACCAAGCTGAACTTAATGTCGGGTATGAAAATACAGATATTGATAATGTTGGGGATCTAGATACATTTTTCATCAATGGAAAATATTACTTAAACACTGTTCAAGTTAAGAACTCTCCACTTGCAGAAGCGGCTTTCCTAAATAAAGCAAGCAATATTGGCTTAGGTTATGCAAATGCAAGCGGTGATGGCGATGAGGATATTGATGTATTTGGTGTAAGTGGCGAGTTTTATATTCCAAATACTCAATTTTATGTAAGCGGCACTATTAACCAGGTTGACTTTGCTGGTGAAGACAATACTGGCTATGCTTTTGAAGTTGGTTACTTACCAGTTAATGGCCTACTATTAGCAGCTGGTGCAGCTAATGAAAGCGTTGATCCAGTTCAGGTAGCAAATTATGGTTTTGTCCCTAACCTCTTAAATGCTGTTACTGTAGGTGATGATACTGCACTATCTTTACGTGCAAAATATGTGACTCAGATTGGTAATCATTTTGCCAATTTTGAAGGTTTAACTTATTTCGGTGATGAAACAACTTATCGTTTAGGCGCTGATCTTTATATCGATCCAACTTTAAGTGTGGGTGTATCAATCGCGGATTCTACAGAAGATGATTCAGATACAGTATTTGGTTTACGCGCACAAAAATTCTTTACACCTGCAATTGCAGCTGGCGTGAACTATACAACTACTGACGGTGCTGACTCTTTCGGTATTAACGGTACTTTCCGCTTCTAATCTCTCCGATTAAAAGCAAAAAAAACCGCTCACTCGAGCGGTTTTTTATGGCCTATTGTTCTAAATGGATAATCCGCATTTGCAAGCTGATATTGCCATTAAATACATTTTTATCCAGCTCATAGACCAATCGTGTATCTTTCATCGGGTCAAAGTCATATTTATCCGCTGCATTGAAAGCGATCGCATCCACGACCTGCCCATTCTCCAACGCCACACGTAACTTAAGATGCACATCTTTAAGCCAGCGATAGTCCATGATTTTGAACACACCATCAAAAATCGGTTGGGGGAATTTTTGCCCCCATGGACTTAAATTCTGTAATAAATCGACTGTTTCAATGTGAAAAGCAGAAGCTGGCAGCTCTCCATCCGTCCATAAAGTCGCAGTGAATAAATCCTCATCCATCGCACCAATCAGTACTTCAAAGACCTGCTTAAACTCGGCGAAATTTTCTTTTTTCAGGGTTAAACCGGCTGCTGCTGCATGGCCACCAAAATGACTGACTAAATGGGGATACTGCTCCGCCACCTGTTCAATCGCATCACGAATATGAATACCTTCAATCGAACGCGCCGAACCTTTGATATGAATCCCATCCTGATCCGCGGCAAAAACAATACTCGGACGATGGAACTGCTCTTTTAAACGCCCTGCTACAATCCCGATCACTCCCTGATGCCAATGTGGTTCGAACATGATCAGCGCAGCAGGTAATGCCGTCGCATCTAACTGGATTTTCTCAAGTTCGTTTAAAGCGTCCTGCTTGATTTTGCCTTCCACCTGACGGCGCTCGACATTAAGCTGATTCAGCTGTTCAGCCAGTGGATAGGCCATTGCTAGATCAGGAGCCAGCAGACATTCGATGCCGATGTCCATGGTTTCCATCCGTCCAGCCGCATTAATTCGCGGGCCCAGAACAAAACCGAGATCTTGGGCTTTTAGACCAGCAGGGTCACGTTTGGCAATATCCAGCAGTGCACTGATTCCTGCACGGCACTGCCCTTGCTGAATGCGTTTCAGACCTGCATCAACCAGAATCCGGTTGTTATAGTCCAGACTGGCGACATCGGCATAGGTACCGAGCGCTACCAGATCAAGATAATTGGTAATTACCGTACAGGATTTCCCCAGTTTCTTGCGATGGGTCGACAGATTGGCCAGCACATAAAATGCCACCCCCACCCCGGCCAAGGCCTTGCTCGGGAAATCGCAACCGAGCTGATTCGGATTAACCACCGCTTCGGCTTTTGGTGTCGGCTTGGTCGTCAGATGGTGATCAGTAATGATCACCTGCATGTCATGATCCTGCGCCTGTTTTACTCCGTCATGGCTGGAAATGCCATTGTCCACGGTAATCAGTAAATCAGGCGTGAAATTGACAAAGGCCAGATCTGCAATTGCGGGCGTCAATCCATACCCATATTTAAAACGGTCTGGTACCAGATATTCAACATTGGCGCCCATATCGCGCAGTGCCAGCACCATGAGTGCAGTACTGGTCGCGCCATCGGCATCATAATCGCCGACAATCACGATTTTCTGGCCATGATCAATCGCCTGATCCATCAATTGAATGGCTTCAGGCAAGCCTTTCATGGTCGGTGCCAGCAAATGCTTCAGCTTGAGCTCAAGTTCCTGCTCGGATTCCACCCCACGACGAGCCAGAATCTCGGCCACAAATGCAGGGACGCCAGGTAAATTTTCAGGGCGTGTCAGCAATGGACGTTGTTTGATTTCCAGTTTTTGCATGGTTATGGCATTAAGCGCTCTAAAGTCCAGCCGGCATCGGTTTTGCGATAACTTAAACGGTCATGCAAACGGTTCGGACGACCCTGCCAGAATTCATAATAATCGGGTTCGAGACGATAACCGCCCCAGAATACCGGCTTGTCCAGCTGTTGCTGATTGGCAACCTGGGTATGCAAATCCCAAAAACGTTGCTGCAATTCCTCACGACTAGCCACGATGCCACTTTGCGGGGTACTGATATGCGCGGCAATCTGGCTTTCGCGTGGACGTTTATGATAATAGTCGGTCGATTCTTCTTCCGATATTTTCTTTACACGACCCGAGATACGAATCTGACGTTCCTGATCCTGCCAGTAGAACAACAGTTCGGCATAAGGATTTTCAGCCAGATCCAGACCTTTTTGACTATCATAGTTGGTATAGAAATCATACCCTGCATCAGTCGCTCCACGCAGCAATACCGTACGCACATGCGGACGGCCTTGTGCATTGGCTGTTGCCAACGACATGGCATAGGGTTCATGCAATTTTGCTTCCAGTGCATGGTTAAACCATTGCAGGAACTGCATATGTGGATTCGGATTGACTTGCTGTTCCTGTAACTCGCCTTTTTCATAATTCAGGCGTAGTTCACTCAGATCCTTGATCAGATCACTCATCATCTATGTTCCTGTTAAGCGGCATTGGCACGCACAGCATCTGCCAGGCTGTTTGCAAGTGTGGTGACTTCAGCCAGATCATCGCCTTCGACCATCACACGAATGACAGGTTCTGTGCCAGATTTACGAATCAATAAACGGCCACGACCTTTAAGCTGCTGTTCGGCTTTTTCAAATTCAGCTGCCAGTGCAGGCACTGAATAAGGATCAAACATGGCATTTAAACGTACATTGACCAAGACATTGGGCAACAGTTTAAAGTCAGCCACAAGTTCATGCAGAGCTTTTTTCTGCTCAACCATCACGGTTAAAACTTGCAGGGCTGCAATAATGGCGTCGCCTGTGGTGCTCTTGTCTAAAGTCAGAATATGACCAGAAGGCTCACCGCCAATTACCCAGCCATTTTCTTCCAGACCTTGCAATACATAACGGTCGCCGACTTTGGCACGTAATAACGGCACTTGTGCTTTTTCCAGCGCCAGTTCCAGCGCCATATTGCTCATTAAGGTACCGACGATACCTGCCGGTTTTTTCGAGCTTTGAGTCGCAAGAATATAAAGAATATGGTCGCCATCAATCAGATTACCGGCTTTATCTACGAGAACCACACGGTCAGCATCCCCATCAAAGGCAATACCCAAATCCGCTTGATGTTGAATCACGGCTTGTTGCAAGCTTTCCGGATGCGTTGAACCACAGCCCTCATTAATATTTAAACCGCTCGGCTCATTGTGAATCGCAATTACACGTGCGCCCAGTTCACGGAACACTGCAGGTCCCACGTTATAGGCTGCACCATTGGCACAATCCACCACAATGGTGAGTTCATTCAGATCCAGATGATACGGGAACGTCGATTTACAGAATTCAATATAGCGACCGTTGGCATCTTTAACCCGGATACTTTTACCCAGATTCGCCGTATCTTCAATCACAAAATCTTTTTCAAGTTCCTGATTAATTTCGTCTTGTAAAGCATCTGGCAATTTTTTACCTTCCGCAGAGAAGAACTTAATGCCGTTATCAAAATACGGGTTATGCGAAGCGGAAATGACAATACCCAAGCTGGCATGTAAGGCACGGGTCAAGTGAGCAATCGCCGGTGTCGGTAGTGGACCTAAAAGATGAACATAAACGCCAGCGGCATTTAAACCTGCCTGTAAGGCAGCTTCCAGGATATAACCAGACAAACGGGTATCTTTACCCAGAACCACCAATGGTTTGGATTTTTTACTATGACGTTTTAAAACTTTACCAGCCGCAAATCCCAGTTTCAGGGCAAACTCAGGGGTAATCGGCAATTCGCCAAACTTTCCACGAATACCATCCGTACCAAAATAACTCATCTTTATCTCACTTCTTAGCGGATGATTGATATCACCCATTTTTTTCCTTGAGTCACACTTTACACCAAAATAAAAAAGCCGTCATTTGCATGACGGCTTTTTAAAATTTTAAATCACAGGAAATTAACCTACGCGATAGTTTGGTGCTTCTTTGGTAATGGTCACATCATGTACATGCGACTCAGACATACCGGCAGAAGTGATTTTCACAAACTTGGCATTCTGACGCAGGTCTTCAATCGTCGCAGAACCGGTATAACCCATTGAAGAACGTAGGCCGCCCATCATCTGATGTACGATATTACCCATTGGGCCTTTGTACGGTACACGACCTTCAATACCTTCAGGAACCAGCTTCTCGGCACCGGCCTTGGAGTCCTGGAAGTAACGGTCAGCAGAACCTGTCGCACCCGCCATCGCGCCCAATGAACCCATACCGCGATAAGCTTTGTAGTAACGGCCCTGGAAGAATTCAACTTCGCCTGGTGCTTCTTCAGTACCGGCCATCAATGAACCCACCATAATCGTGCTTGCACCCGCACCAATCGCTTTGGCCATATCACCAGAGAAACGAATACCGCCATCCGCGATCAAAGGAATCTGATCTTTCAGCGCATTGGCAACAGAATCAATTGCAGAGATCTGTGGCATACCAATACCCGCCACAATACGCGTGGTACAGATTGAACCAGGACCAATACCAACTTTAACGGCATCCGCACCCGCATCAAGCAACGCTAGCGCAGCATCACCTGTTGCGATGTTACCGCCAATCACCTGAACTTGTGGATAGTTGGCTTTCACCCAACGTACACGCTCGATCACACCCGCAGAATGACCGTGTGCAGTATCGACTACAATCACATCTACACCTGCATCAACCAAGGCTTCTACGCGACTTGGCGTTTCTGCACCGGTACCGACAGCAGCACCAACACGCAGACGACCCAGATCATCTTTACAGCTGTTTGGATACAATTCAGCTTTACGGAAATCGGTTACCGTAATCAAGCCTTTCAGCTCTTGCTGATCATTGACCACCAGTACTTTTTCAATACGGTGCTGTTGCAATAAAGCTTGGATATTTTCTTTCGATTCGCCTTCACGAACTGTCACCAGACGATCCTGACCAGTCATGATGTTGCTGACTGGCTGCTCAAGATTGGTTTCAAAGCGTGTATCACGACCGGTCACGATACCCACCACTTTGCCATCTTTCACAACGGGTACACCACTGATATTGTTGGCTTGAGTCAGCGCAATCAGTTCACGTACTGTGGTTTCAGGAGTGACTGTAATCGGGTCTTTGACCATACCCGCTTCGAATTTTTTCACACGGCGCACTTCTGCAGCCTGAACCGCGATATCCATGTTCTTGTGCAAAATACCGATACCACCATTTTGCGCCATTGCAATTGCCATACGGGACTCAGTCACCGTATCCATTGCTGCAGACACAAGAGGAATATTCAGGTTAATGCCACGAGTTAAACGTGTCTTTAGGGAGACATCTTTTGGAAGAACAGTAGAATAGGCAGGGAGTAATAGGACATCATCGAAGGTTAACGCGTCTTGAACGATGGTCAACATAACAGTCTCACTGGTAATTTCCGTGCACTATTATAAACAAATATCGGCTTAAATTTCATTGCAATTGCAAAATTATTTTTTTATTCAAGCTTCGTACACGCAGATCTATGTGGGTGCTAAAACAGTATCAATAATACGTCCGATCATGAAGTTCCCTATTTTAAAATATACCCCGATCATTTTAATGAAGTGAAAAGCAGAGCCTAAGCTCTGCTTTGGATGGATTTAGCTGACATATTCAAAACTGTCATCATTGTCGGCTTCATCAGTTTCAATCTGGACAAAGGGCAACATATTGTGTGCAATACGTGCCTTATTGCATTGCTCATCGGCAATCTGCACTTCTTTGCAGGATGAACTGCGCTGCTCATACATGCCGCAGCTCACCTGCTGGCCGATGGTGCCATCAAGTGCGATACAGCGTGGATTTTTTTGATTGGTTCCAGCCATACATGAATAGACTGCTGTCACAGGTTCGGTATAGTGCTCAGGCATATGAATACCTTCAGCCCAATAGAACGAAACCCTGAAATAGGCGCAGCACGCCCCGCAGCTTAAACACGCATCCGGTTTTGGAACTTGAGACAACATTTCTTATAAGTTCTCATTATCAAAAAAAGTTTTTTGGAGAAGAAATATAAAAAATGTTGTTTTTCCACACAAGAAAAAAATTATTTTTTGTGTGAACTATTCAGGACAAGTAAAAACCGTTTCATCCATCAGGTCAGTGCCGCATTCCAGCGTTTCAATCCAGTCCAGAAACTGGGTAATCTGCTCTTTGCCGATAAATGGCGTGCCATGTTGCGGCACAATCATCTCGATTTCCATGCTGCGTACCATTTTCACCCAAAGGCGAATCACCTTGTTATTGCACATATAGCGTTGATGGAAGCTTTTCATTTTTGGAATATGCGCAGCAAAGTTTTCCAGTGGCTTGGCTGCATCTTCGACCATGGATGCGCCCATATCGCCGGAAAACAGGATTTTGGCAATCGGATCATAAAACTGGAAATTCCCCACCGAATGCAGGAAATGCGCCGGCACCGCCACAATGTGTGATTGACCCAACGGAACGATCTGACCGTGATCAGGAAGTTCTACCAAGCGGTCCAACCAGTTACCTTTCATCCGGTCACTCATAAAGGCCGAGTTTAAGTGCGGCAAGAAACGCGCCCACAGCTTGGATGCCACCACTTTGGCATCCGTATAGACCAGCCAGCGCGGCATCGAGGTAATGATATCCGGGTCCTGGTGCGAGGCCATGACATAATCCAGGTTGGTCAAACGGGTGTATTTATTCAGTTCCATGGTCAGCGGTACATAGGTTAAATCGCCACCCGGATCAAGTACCGCTGCGCGCTCATGATCAATGATCAGAAACTGGTTTGCCTGAACGCCTTCACCTTTGACCAGACTGGTAAAACTGATGCACTTATGTGTCCCGTTATCAAACAGAACCTGCGATGTGGTGCGTTCAAAAGCCATGTAAATTCCCCAATTTATAATAAAAATAACGTTTTTATACCCCTATAAAATATAAGGAATTAATCAAAATTACAATCAATAAAACTAGCCGTATCACACTATTTATCAAGGTTTTGAGATAATTTTAACCATAAAAAATCCTGAGTTTTTAGCTCAGGATTCATGTAATTTATTATTTTATGATTTAAAAGAAATAATGTTGAGCCAGTGTTGCAACACCAATCACCAGGAAAATCGCCGCACCAATTTTATGAATCAGGCTGATCGGGAGTCTGTTCGCCAGCTTATCTCCCAAAAATACTGCAGGTGCATTGGCCAGCATCATGCCCAAAGTGGTACCGAGCATCACCCAGAATACGCTATCGAAACGTGCCGCCAGTGCAACTGTGGCAATCTGGGTTTTGTCACCAATTTCTGCCAGAAAGAATAAAATAAAGGTTGCGCCAAAGACCCCGAACTTTTGCCATTTATTGATACTGGCATTTTCATCCCCGAGTTCATCCGGAATCAGCATCCAGACAGCCATTGCGATAAAGCCAATCGAGACGATCCACAACAGTACTTCTGGCCCGATCACCGTGGTGACCCATTGTCCCAATGCCGCAGAAAGGCCGTGGTTAATCAGCGTCGCCAATAAAATGGCAACTAAAATAGGAACAGGTTTGCGAAAACGTGCGGCAAGCAGCAATGCCAGCAGTTGGGTCTTATCACCCATTTCAGCCAGTGCTACGATTGCAGTCGACAGTAAGAATTCATACATGAGGTCTTTCTCTGGCTAGCATCCAATACCAATGACTCACCGCTCCTGCTAGCCAAAATCTGCAGAGTGGTAAATCAAAGGTCTTGCCAACAAAAGAAAGCTTGGAAAAGCTAACTTGGTTCTTTGCTATGATGACCATGCTCGTTTGAGCAAATATGTTGACCATCACCCTTCTGCTTTGCGCAAAAGGCGGCTACTCCCCAATGAAGTGCGTCAAGTATAGAATCAAATAGATTATTTTTCAATGCAGCAAGAAAAAACCCTGCCGAAGCAGGGTTTTTATTTATACCTTCTTTGTATTTCTTCCTGAGCTTCAATTGAAATATTTTTCAATGAAGCGCAAGAGAAAAGAAAGTGAATCGAATTTAATTTAGATTAACAGCGTACGAATATCTTTAAGCAGCTTGGTTAACTTATTGGTAAAGCGTGCTGCATCTGCACCATTGATCACACGGTGATCGTAGGACAATGAAAGCGGCAGCATCAAGCGTGGATCAAAGCCTTCACCATTCCAGACCGGTTGCATGGTTGCAGGTGAAATACCCAGAATTGCCACTTGCGGCCAGTTCACCAATGGCGTAAATGCCGTACCACCGATTGAACCCAAGCTAGTGATAGTGAAGTTCGCACCTTGCAGGTCTTTCGGTGACAATTTCTTGTCACGCGCTTTTTGACCCAGGGTTCCCAGCTCAGTGGCAATCTGTTTAATGGACTTCTGATCTGGATGACGCAGCACAGGCACGGTCAAACCATCTGGCGTTGCGACCGCGATACCCATATGGATCTCGTTACGTAGCAAGACTGACTTACCATCATCGGCCAAGTGACCAGCAAACTCACGCTCTTCTTTTAACAAGTGCGCAACTGCTTTGATGATGAACGCCATAATGGTCAGGCTCAGGCCTTCTTTCTTGAAATTGCCTTTCAGTTCATTACGCCATGCTTCCAGTTCCGTAATATCTGCTGCATCAAACTGGGTCACTTGCGGAATGAAATTATTCAGCGACAATTGTGGAATAGATACTTGTTGCAAACGCGTCAAGGCTTTCTCTTCCACACCACCAAAAGCGCTAAAGTCTGGCAGTTTTGGCAGACCTGCGACTTGAGCAGCAGCGGCTACAGGAGCCGCCTGTGGCGTAGTAAGACGCGTTTTGACATACGCTTTCAGATCTTCTTTCATGACGCGCGCGTGTGGGCCAGATGCTTTGACGTCTGCCAGCACAACGCCCAGTTCACGTGCCAGTTTACGCACAGCAGGACCAGCATAGACTTTCGAGTTAGCGACATTCTGCTCTTTGGTCAGCTTATCGGCATTATCCGACGCCGCGACTGTTTGAGTAGAAGATGCAGCAGGTGCCGGTGCTGCTTTTGCAGCAGGCGCTTTCGGCGCTTCTGCTTTGGCTGCAACAGGTGCAGCAGCTGCTTGCGCTTCAGCTTCAGCTTCAATTGTCACCAGTGCAATGCCTTGAGAGACATTTTGACCCAGTTCCACATGAATGGCTTTAATCACGCCGGCTGTAGTGCTTGGCACTTCAACAGTCGCTTTATCTGATTCCACCACGATGATGCTCTGGTCTTTTTCAACCGTATCACCGACCTGAACCAGAATTTCAGCCACAGCCGCCTTGTCTACACCTAGATCAGGCACCTTCACTTCAACATCACCTGCAGGTGCTGCTGGCGTTTGTGGCGCTTCAACTGCTTTCTCTTGGGTTGCCGCTTGAGCAACTGGTGCTTGAGGTGCTTCTGTCTGTACTTGTGCTGCCGAAACAGCCGTTTTCACTTTCAGAATGACCACACCTTCTTTGATCGTGTCGCCTTCTTTAATCTCGATGGACTCTACCGTGCCTGAAACCGTACTTGGCACTTCAACAGTCGCCTTGTCTGATTCCACCACTACGATACTTTGATCTACCTCGATTTCATCACCGACAGCGACCAGGATTTCCCCTACAGTAGCTTTTTCTACACCAATATCGGGGATTTGTACATCAACCACCTGTGAGCTCGCTTGAGCCTCAGGAGCAGCAGAAGCTTTAGGCTGATGTGAATCCAGTTCCTGTATGATTTCCTGATCCGGCAATGAAGTCGGAGTATTTTCTGAAGTTTTTTGTGAGGCATCTGCTTGCTGTGGCTCGACCACATCGGCGCTACCGTCTTCAGCTTGCAGTTCAATCAGTACCGCGCCTTCAGCGACTTCATCACCCTGGCTGACCAGAATGCTTTTTACCACGCCTGCTGAAGTGCTAGGCACTTCAACAGAGGCTTTATCAGATTCAAGCAATACAATGCTGTCATCAATCGCGATCGTATCACCGACTTTGACCAGAATTTCGGCCACTGTTGCCTTATCTACACCAATATCAGGAGTCGTAATTTGCATGCTTAGTTCTCCTCTTTGTAGTCAGCAACAGCATGTACACATGGGGTTTCTTGCGGTGCCCAAGCCACTGGACGATCTGTATCAAGCTCGAAAGTCGAGATCGCATCTTTTACCAGGCGCGCATCAACTTCACCTTCATCTGCCAGTTTTTTCAAAGTTGCCACCACAATATGGGCAGCATCAACACCGAAGTAACTACGCAAGTTGGCACGTGTATCTGAACGGCCATAACCGTCAGTACCCAATGCTACGAATGGACGGCCATCTGGAAGATAAGCACGAATCTGTTCGCTATAAGCACGCATATGATCGGTTGCAGACACGACGATACCTTCAGTACCGCGAAGCTGTTTCGATACCCATGCTTCTTTTACGTCTTCAGCCAGCGGATGCAAGCGGTTGTATTCTTCACATGCCATACCGTCACGTGCCAGTTCATTGAAGCTGGTCACACTGTAGACATTTGAATGAATTTGATATTCCTCACGAAGAATCTTCGCTGCCTTGATCACTTCACGCAGGATCACACCTGAGCCCAGTAACTGAACAGTGGCTTTTTCATCTTCTTCCAGTAAGTACATACCACGCTTGATGCCTTCTTCAACACCTTTTGGCATTTCCGGATGCTCGTAGTTTTCGTTCATCACAGTTAAGTAATAGAACACACGTTCCTGGTTCACATACATACGTTGCAAACCGTCATGCACGATCACTGCCAATTCATAACCGAAACATGGGTCATAAGAGACACAGTTTGGAATGGTATTGGCCAAGATGTGTGAATGACCATCCTGATGCTGCAAGCCTTCACCGTTCAGTGTAGTACGACCCGCAGTTGCACCCAGCAAGAAACCTTGTGCCTGTGCATCGCCTGCTGCCCATGCAATATCACCAATACGCTGGAAACCAAACATCGAGTAGTACATGTACATCGGAATCATTGGCAGGTTATTGGTTGAATAACTGGTCGCCAACGCTGCCCATGCACTCATCGCACCGGCTTCGTTAATCCCTTCCTGCAACATGTGACCGTCTTTGGCTTCACGGTAATGCATCAGCTGTTCTTGGTCTTCCGGGGTATATTTCTGGCCATGCGCGGCATAAATACCGAGCTGACGGAACATGCCTTCCAGACCGAAAGTACGGGCTTCATCAGGCACGATTGGCACAACGCGGTCTTTAATCGCTTTCTCTTTAAGAAGTGCAGAGATTAAACGTACCATCACCATCGTGGTCGATTGTTCTTTACCATTTGAACCGGCCAAGACCGAATCAAATACTGAAAGTCCAGGAATCGCCAACTGCTCACTTTCCTTACGACGTGCAGGCAAGTAGCCACCTAGCGCCTCGCGACGTGCCTTCATATATTTCAATTCAGGTGAATTTTCGCTTGGACGGTAGAATGGTACTTCTTCAAGCTGTTCGTCGGTGAAAGGAAGATTGAAACGGTCACGCACGTATTTCAAAGAATTTATTTGCATCTTCTTGATTTGGTGAGTTTTGTTAACTGCTTCGATTTCCTCGGACAAACCATAACCTTTCACGGTTTTCGCCAGAATTACAGTTGGCTGACCTTTAGCCGTACATGCTTCGGCATAAGCAGCAAAAACTTTGTACGGGTCGTGGCCACCGCGGTTCAGATTATCAATATCTTCATCGCTTAAATCTTTAACCAGCTCTTTGGCTTCTGGGTATTTACCGAAGAACTTTTCACGTGCGTAAGCACCACCTTTTACCTGGTAACGCTGAAAATCGCCATCGACGGCTTCTTCCATGACCGCTTTCAGTGCGCCGGATTTATCTTTATCTAGTAGTGGATCCCAATGACGGCCCCACACAACTTTAATCACACGCCAGCCTGCGCCGCGGAATAGTGACTCAAGTTCCTGAATGATCTTGCCATTACCACGTACCGGACCATCCAGACGTTGTAAGTTACAGTTTACTACCCAAATCAGGTTGTCGAGCTTTTCGCGACCTGCCAAAGAAATTGCACCCAGGCTTTCCGGCTCATCCATCTCGCCATCGCCCAAATACGCCCAAACCTTACGGTCTTCTTCTTTGATCAGGCCACGGTTCATCAGGTACTTTTGAATATGTGCCTGATAAATCGACATGATTGGACCCAGACCCATCGATACGGTTGGGAACTGCCAGTAGTCCGGCATCAAATAAGGATGCGGATAAGATGGCAAACCTTTACCACCTACTTCACGACGGAAATTATTCAGGTGCTCTTCAGTCAAACGGCCTTCTAAAAATGAACGCGCGTAAATACCCGGTGCACAGTGACCTTGGTAATAGATCATGTCGCCGCCGAAGCTATCGCTGTTGGCACGGAAGAAGTGGTTAAAGCCCACATCATAAAGGGTTGCGGAAGAAGCAAAACTCGCCAAGTGACCACCGAGATCATCACCGGTTTTATTCGCGCGTAATACCATTGCCAAGGCATTCCAGCGGATCAGCGCGCGAATACGACGCTCCATATCCTGATCGCCTGGCATTGCAGGTTGTTCTTCAACAGAAATCGTATTTAAGTAGGGAGTATTTAAACGCTGAATAGGAACATGCTTTGCAATTGCGCGTTGATAAAGTTTTTCTAATAAAAATGCTGCACGCTCAGTGCCCATGTGCTGCAAAACAGAGTCAAATGCATCTTGCCATTCTTGGGTTTCTTGCGCGTCTGTATCGCCATAAAACGCCATAATCTACAGTTCCTAAAAGCCTAATCTAATGTCTTATATGTACCATATTTAAGACCTCTGCAGGTATGGCCTTAGCTGAATGCGATTTAGCAGTACTATTTAGGAACTAAATGATGGGTGACGTATAATTACACTACATAACAAAAAATAGTCAATAAAGGCGATTTATTATACAATCATTATAATAGTTGGTGATAATATGAGACTTAAAAGTGATAAAACAAAAAGCCCTTCAAGTTGACTTGAAGAGCCTGCAGTTTAAACGCTTTAAAATGCTTATTGGAGGTTTTTATGTATAGAGATGCTTCTTGTTATTCAGGTCTATACTTAAGGTAACATGGCCAAATAAGTAGATGGGTTTTTACGTTGACCGTCTTTTACTACTTCATAATGTAAGTGTGGACCGGTACAGCGACCAGTACAGCCAACGTTGGCAATATGATCACCTGCTTGCACCTGCTCTCCCACACGTGCAATAAGACGTGAAGCATGGGCATAGCGCGTTAAATAGCCATTGCCATGATTGATTTCAACGTATTGACCATAACCTGTGCCCCAACCTGATTTGGTCACAATTCCTGGACCTGTTGCATAGATTGGTGTACCACTTGGCGCTGCAAGATCAAGGCCTGAATGATTTTCAGCACGGCCACTCATGGTACGGCCACCGTAATTTGAACTTACGCGAGAATTAGGTAAAGGATGAGAAATTAGCCAAGAATAAGCACTGTTTGCTGCCGCTTTATTGGATGAAGTATTGGCATACTTCTGAGCAAGCGTTCGATTGTTCAGTTCAACTGGTTTCTCACGAAGTTGAACATTCAATTTAGTCTGTGCTGGAATATCGATATCATCTGGATGAGTATATGCACCCTGTGCCAGAGTACGCGTCAATTGCTCGATACGATCTGTTGAACCATTTTCTTGATTTAGATTGACTAAATCTGCGAACGCAACCGAAGCCGCTGAAACTGATAAAGAAAATGCCAACAAAATACGTCGCATATGCATAAAAAACCTCTCTAAACTGCTTTAATCGAGTTCCTTGAAGATCTCTATCCTTGATATCCACTAAAAGAAGCGCATAAGATTAAGACATAAATATGTAGGAATCATGTATGTCGGAACCTGTCAACGTTTTTCAACAAACAAGAAAACAGATAAAAACAGGAAACTTTTCGTTTCTCTCATCACAAGTCGCTGCCTGGCAGAAACTTACGAAACTCGTACAACCGCTATTGCCCCAACCGGAACGCTGGCAAGTTGTCTGCTATCAAAATGGTGTGTTAACGATTACCGGTGAAAACCAGGCCATGATCAGTCAATTGGCCTATCTTCAAAAGCAATACATTTCACAACTCTCTCAAATAAATGAATTAACAGATCTCACTAAACTTCAAGTTTGCTTGCGGAATCCTTCGCAAACATCACCTGTTTCAGCAACACCTGAAAGAGCCTTAAATGCAGAAACACAGGAATTACTTCGTAATGCTGCTGACTTTATAAGCGACCCTAAGCTTAGCCAAGCTTTACTACGTTTGGCAAGCAATAAAAAGTAACATAGCAATCAAATGTAATAAATTAAAAAGCAAACATTATGTGATGTGTATCACAGTATTAAAGCAATAACAAAAACATAAAGACACAAACACAATGACTTATGTCACATTCACATACATGATTGGACAATTGGCTTCGTCATCAAATGTTACAATTTCATAGCAGCTTGGATCACTTTTCACATTGCGTAAAAGTTGATTATTCAAGGCATGTCCAGATTTATAACCATCAAATTTGGCAATAATCTGATGCCCGAGCAGGTATAAATCACCCACGGCATCCAGAATTTTATGACGTACAAATTCGTCCGAGAAACGTAAACCTTCTTCATTAACGACCCCGGTTTCATCTACACCAATGGCATTTTCCAGGCTGGCACCCAGCGCCAGATTATTGGCTTTGAGATAATCCAGATCTTTCATAAACCCAAAGGTACGCGCTTCACTGACTTCATAAACGAAGGTTTCAGTAGAAAAATCGATACTGGCGGACTGATGTTCTTTTTTAAAGGCAGGATGATCAAAATCGATGGTGAAATTCAGCTGAAAGCCCTCATGTGGGCTAAAAATGGCACGTTTGTCATCAATGAGTGCTTCAACCGGTTTAATAATCTTGACGAATTTTTTAGCGGCATCCAGCTCTTGCAAACCGCCCTGCATGAGCAGGTAAATAAACGGACCTGCACTGCCATCCATAATCGGGACTTCAGAGGCCGACACTTCAATAATCAGGTTATCAATGCCTAGACCAGCAATCGCACTCATGACATGTTCAATGGTGCCTACTTTGGCATTTTCCTGAACCAGGTTCGAGCACATGAAGGCTTCTTGAATCAGCATGGCATCGGCAGGAATGTCGACTGGCGGATTCAGGTCAATACGACGAAACACAATTCCCCCATCGGCATGGTGCGGCACAAAGTTAATCATGACTTTTTGCCCACTGTGAAGACCGATTCCGCTCGCTTTCACGACACGTTTCAGGGTACGTTGTTTCAACATGCTTTTATCATCTGTTCATCTATAAAACCGCTATACGTTAGCATATTTGGCTATTGATAAAAAACAAAAAGGTGGCTTAAAAGCCACCTTTCCTGTCTAATCTAGCTAAACACATGATGTTACATGTTATTTACGCTGTTGATTCTTAAGATAATCCTGAATGCTCATTGGTGTTGGGCGCGGGCTAGAAACTGAAGCTGCCGCTGGATTCGCTGCTGCACCTGTTTCATGCTGCTGACGCTGAATTGCCGGTACGTCATCATCTTCCACCACAGCCTGTGTAGCTGCTGCTGGACGAGTTGCCTGTACATTGGTACGTTTGGTCGGCTCAACTGAATCCGCTGCATGACGGGTTAGACCTGTTGCAATCACAGTCACGCTGATTTCATCACGCGCATCCGGATCAAAAACGGTACCGTAGAACACCTGACCTTCATCTAAATCGACAATCTGGTTCACGACATCGGTAATTTCTTCAATTTCACCGAAAGTCACGTCATCGCCACCGGTCACGTTAATCAGAATACCTTTGGCATTCATGATAGTCACGTTGTCGAGTAATGGACTACGGATTGCCTGCTCAGCAGCCTGACGTGCACGGTTCTCACCACGACCCAGACCGACACCCATCATGGCATAACCACGCGTGCTCATGGCTGTTTTTAAATCGGCGAAGTCAAGGTTGATATGGCCAGGACGGACCACCAAATCAAAAATACTGCGTACTGCATTCAGTAGAACATCATCCGCTTTTTTATATGCATCTTTCATTGAAATATCACGGAAGACTTTCAATAAACGCTGGTTTGGAATGATGATCAATGAGTCTACATGCTGCTCAAGGGCTTCGATGCCTTTTTCGGCAGACTGTAGACGGCGTTTGCCTTCAAAGTTAAATGGCGTGGTCACGACACCAACGGTCAAGATACCCATTTCTTTCGCAATTTCAGCCACGACTGGCGCTGCACCGGTACCGGTACCACCGCCCATACCCGCAGTAACAAAGACCATATCGGTCCCTTCAAGCTGCTGGCGGATCAGTTCACGGCTTTCTTCTGCTGCGGTCTGGCCGACTTGCGGATTTGCACCTGCACCCAGACCACGGGTACTCTGCTCGCCCAGCTGAATTTTAAATTCGGCTTCCATGCGATCCAATGCCTGCTTGTCCGTGTTGGCACAAACAAACTTTACGCCCTGGATATCGGACTGCAACATATGTTGTACAGCATTACCACCCGCACCACCTACACCAAACACAGTGAAACGGGCTTGACCATTGCTATCGCTATGATCGTCTTCGAAAAATTCAAATGAGGCCATGACCTATAAAATTCCTAATTCATAATTGGCAGTCACTAAGCCCGTATACTGCCTTAATCTTAATAAAATTGTTTTTAAGAATGCTGCTCATGCGTTCACTTGTCAAGTACAAGCCCGATTAACTACATCTTCCCAACAATATTCACAATAAAAATCGACTTAAAAGATTGATTTCAAGGTGTCATTAAAGCCAAACAAGGCTCTTTTGACCCGCTTAGCCAATGACAACCGCTCTACATCATCCTGTTCCACAATCGTGTCCTGGGTATCACTCTGACTAAACATCAGCAAGCCAGCCACCGTACTATATTGCGAGCGACGTAAAGCAGCCTGATGTTGTTCGTCTGCATACACCTGAGTCGGCGGATTACCTAAATGCGCCGAGACCCCCATGGTACGGCGAACAAAACTCACCATCCCTTCGATATGACTGGCATCACCTGTCAATACCACACCATGATACAAGCCCTGGATGGCACCATTTTTCACCAGCTCATCACGTACCAGACCCAGAATTTCTTCATAACGAGCCATAATAATTTCAGTCAGTTCAATCCGGCTGATGGTTTGTGGTCCATCAATCCCCTGGAACTGAATCATATGATCCGGCTTGACCACTTTCAGGTCGACACAGCCATACAATAATTTCAGACGTTCAGCTTCTTCGGTCGTGGTTTGCAATACTGCTGCAATATCACGGGTCACATGTTCACCGCCACGTTGGAAGGTATGGGTTAAGGCCAAACGACCATCCACATACACTGCAACATTGGTCGTGCCGGCACCGATATCTACTAAGCATACGCCATATTCTTTTTCGTCTTTCAGCAGGCTGGCTTCAGCAGTAGCCAAGCTCGACACCACCATTTTTTCTACACCAATATTGGCACCTTTCAGGGCGCGATCAATATTCTGCATGGTACTAATCGGCAGCATCATCAAATGATAGTGTCCGGTCATGCTATGTGCCGACATCCGAATCGGGTTTAACACCCATTCCGGTGAGTCGTCCAGCTCAAAACCCAGAGGCACAGCACTGACCAGATAATGATCTGAAGTCAAATGACTAGCTTTAGCCAATTCCAGTGCACGCACCACTTCACTGGTGGTAATCGCATGCTCGCTATTGTCGATCGAGGTGCGACCTGAAGCATAAAAGCTTTTTAATTCGGCACTTGGAATAGAGACCCAGGCAGAATGTACACGACATTCCGCCATATCTTCTGCTTCTTGAACGGCATTTTTAATTGCAGTAATAACTTTATCGAGACTGACAATTTTCCCTTTACTCATGCCTCGGTTACGAGCGGTGGCCATACCAATCACTTGGATATTGTCTGGCGCGTGTACCTTGCCAATCAAAACTGAAACTTTGTGTGTCCCAATGTCAATCGCCACAACCGAGGGAACAGCTTCACTCATTATTCACTACTACCATTACGTGTTTGTTAGATTTATGGCTTTAAATGCCTCTATTTTTTAAAGCCGGTCATTATGGCTTTACTGTTACCTTATTCTCAACGCCCGTGTCATCAATGGTTACAATAAAATGTCCATTTACAATTTTAGGCGGAATTGAATTTTTCCACTGTATCGACAATCCATTGCGATAACGCAGGTCGATGGCCGAAATTTTAGACCAGACCGGCTTTAAATCGCTCTGAGACAGATGGCTCAGGCGTTGTAATTTGCTCATAGTCTGGTCTTTATCCACAATTATTCTTAAACTCGAATCAAACTGCATAAACCAGGTCATTCGCTCGGTGAGATATAATTCTTTTAGACGAATGCCTTGTGGCAAAAATAATTGATTAATTTCATTATAACGACGCATCATGGTTTCTGCATGGCTCGCCGGCCCATGTAGTAACGGTAATGCCTGATAATTCTTAGGTGTGACTTCAGTGAAAATCACGCCACTATCACTTAGTAAACGCCCTGTCCCCCAACGCGCAATCGCATGATGCGGCATCACTCGCACCCGAATGCCATTTGGCCAGGCTCGGGAAACCACGACCCGATCCACCCAGGACAATTCCAGGGTACGATCACGGATCGCTTCCAGATCCGAAGTAAAATAGTTTTCGGTCACAATCGGTGACACATATTGCATGACCTGACGCTGTTCAGCAGCCGAGCGCGTACCTACCACGCCCAGCTCTGCCACGTCACTATTGGTCATGACTTTATATAAACCCAATATTCCAAAGGCCAGCACCAGCAGCGCAATACACAACAATAACCAGCCACCAAAATTGGTCAGCTTTTCTTTGCGTGTTGGCGGCTTGTCGTGAATTGAAGTAATCGCAGCACGTTTACGGCGCATGGAAACAGGAAGTTGAGCCATATTTAGTGTGCCGAACCAGTCAAGGTCTGTTCCAGAATCGCGACACACAGCTCATCAAAACTGTATCCGACTGCAGCTGCCGCTTTTGGCACCAGTGAGTGACTGGTCATGCCCGGTACGGTATTGACTTCAAGCAACCAGAAGTTGCCCTGTTCATCCTGCATGGCATCAATCCGGCCCCAACCGCTGGCACCGACTGCCTGGAATGCGCGCAAACTTAAGGCTTTTAACTGCTGCTCTTCAGCTTCAGTTAAACCACATGGAATGCCATATTGCACATCATTACGCTGATATTTCGCTTCATAATCGTAAAAGGCGACATCTTGAGGCGGTTCAAGACGAATCACCGGTAGCGCCTGACCATTTAAAACCACAATGGTATATTCACGGCCGGTAATCCATTTTTCTGCCATCACCACAGCATCATGTTCAGTTGCCTTGGCAATTGCTTCTGCAAAGTCTTCAATTTTTTCGACCTTGCTCATGCCGATACTGGAACCTTCATGCACCGGCTTGATAATCAAAGGCAAGCCTAAAGCATTAACAATGTCGGTCGCATCAGAATCTTTAGTGACAATACGATACGGCGCTGTTGGCAATTCCGAACCCTGCCAGACCTGCTTGGTCTTGACCTTGTCCATGCCGATGGCAGAACCTTGTACACCCGTACCGGTATACGGTACGTTTAACCATTCCAGTACACCCTGGATCTGGCCATCTTCCCCGCCACGTCCATGCAATACAATGAAAGCACGATCATAATTTACCAGTTCTGTGACACTACGCTCCTGCGGGTCAAACGCTTCCGCATTAACCCCTGAACGCACTAATGCCTCAAGTACCGCCGTACCACTGTCTAGAGAAACCTCACGCTCTGCAGATTTACCACCAAGCAACACGGCAACTTTTCCGAATTTTGAAGCATTTGACACGTTTATATCCTTAAACTTTTTTCAATCTGGTCAATTCAATTCAGTCACGCAAGATGACTATTTTATATATAAATGATTTTGTGCAAGTTCGACTGAGATTGCTCCAACATTACCTGCGCCCTGGGTTAATAACAAGTCATTTGCTTGCAATACTTTTCTCATGATCTGATTCAGGTTGCCGTCCGCCGCATCAACCAGAATCGGCTCGACTTCACCACGTAGACGAATGCTACGAGCCAAAGTACGGCTGTCAGCCCCGACAATCGGTTTTTCACCGGCAGGATAAACATCCAGCAACAATAACTGGTCTACAGTAGAAAGTACTTCCACAAAATCATCAAAACAGTCACGGGTACGGCTATAACGGTGTGGCTGGAACATCATTACCAGACGACGGTCCGGATGACTCTGACGCGCAGCTTTAATCGTGGCTTCGACTTCTTTTGGATGATGACCATAGTCATCCACCAGTTTCACGTCACCGCCCTCAATCGCAAACTCACCCTGAACTTCGAAGCGGCGACCTACGCCACTGAAACCTTCCAGTGCACGGCAGATTGAAGCGTCAGACACGCCTTCATCGGTTGCTATACCAATCGCAGCCAAGGCATTCAGCACATTATGCAAACCTGGTTGATTGACCGTTACACGCAATGGCTCACGCTCTTTACGCAATACGGTAAAGTGGGTTTGCATGCCATCTTGATCAACATCTACTGCACGGATGTCATTGTCTTCATTGAAACCATAAGTCAGTAACGGGCGTGCAATCCGCGGCATAATTTCACGGATATTGGCATCATCACCACAGACTACAGCCAAGCCGTAAAATGGCAGTTTTTGCAGGAACTGGATAAAGGTATCTTTCAGGACATCGAAGCTACCGCCATAGGTATCCATATGATCGGCATCAATATTGGTTACCACAGCAGCCATCGGTTCCAGGTGCAGGAAAGAAGCATCTGACTCATCGGCTTCGGCCACGATATAGCGGCTGGCGCCCAAGGCTGCGTTCATACCGGTACGGTTCAGCAAACCACCGATCACATAGGTTGGATCCATGTTTTCTTCAGCCAGCATACAGGTGATCAGACTGGTGGTCGTGGTTTTGCCATGCGTGCCGGCAACGGCAATTCCATGACGGTAACGCATCAGTTCACCCAGCATTTCCGCACGGCGAACCACAGGAATACGGTTTTCAATCGCGGTTTTAATTTCCGGATTTTCTTTATCAATCGCGGTAGAGACCACGATCACGTTGGCGCCCTTAATATTATTTGCAGTATGTCCGATATAGACTTTAATGCCATTCGCTTCCAGCTGTGCGGTGGTATTGGATGCCTTGATATCTGAACCGGAAACTTTATAGCCCTGGTTTTTCAGCACTTCTGCAATACCACACATGCCTGCACCACCGATCCCCACAAAATGAATGTGTTTGATACGGCGCATTTCCGGCACTTTGATTAACTTTTTCGCTTGTTCAGCTGGGGTTGTTGGAGACATAGTTTACTCGGATTACAATTCTTGAATTAAACGGACCACATGTTGAGTCGCATCGGGTTGAGCCTGTCGGCGTGCTTTCACGGCCATTTCCATTAACAGCTGGCGATTCAGCATCGGCTCTAATAATGTTGTTAAACTTTCCGGGGTCATCGTGGCCTGCGGGCAAATCTTTGCCGCATTGATATTGGCCAGGAATCCGGCATTGGCCGTCTGGTGATCATCCACTGCACTTGGAAGCGGCACAAAAATCGCAGCCACCCCGGCAGTGGCAATTTCAGTTACGGTCAAAGCCCCGGCACGGCAAATCACCAGATCGGCATCAGAATAGGCTTTGGCCATATCCTCAATAAAAGGCTGTACTTCAACTTGCAGACTGGCCGGTGCATTTTCATAGCGTGCCCGTGTCGACTCGGCATGGTTTTGCCCACACTGATGATAGACGCTTAATGGCACATTGAGTTGCTTTAAAGCTTCCGGAACCCGTTCATTTAAGGCTTGCGCCCCCAAAGATCCGCCAACGATCAGAATACGTAAGGGCAGTCCTGCCTTGTCACGCTCCTGATAACGCCAGGACGGATTTAAAATTTCGCTAATTTCCTGTCGTACCGGATTGCCAGTGGTGACGATTTTTTCCTGGGCCGGAAAAGTATTCGGGAAAGCCTGGCACACTGTTTTTGCCACACGCGACAATTGGGTATTGGTAAAACCGGCGACTGCATTCTGCTCATGGATCAGCACCGGAATACCTAAAATACGCGCAGCCAGACCACCCGGCCCGGCTACATAACCACCAAAGCCGGCGACGGCATCGACCTTGAGCTGTTTCATGAATTTCATGGCGCTCAGGGTTGCTTTCATAATTTTAAAAGGGGCCAAGGCTTTACGTACAAAACCATTGCCCCGTACACCCTGAATATCAATCTGATAAATGGGAATATTCTGGTTTTTTAATAGACGGTTTTCCATGCCTGCGGGTGTGGCCAACCAGGAGACCTGTATACCTTGTTGTTGTAAATCTTTGGCAACAGCTAACGCTGGAAACACATGTCCACCTGTACCTGCGGCCATCATCATGACATGTTTAGGCTGTTTTTGCTGAGCGTCGGTCACGGTCTAATTCTTCAATTCAAAAAATGGAGCAGGAAATCTGATTTAAGTAATCAATTGTAATCACAAACCTCAGGCCATGAAAGTTTATTTACTTTATTTCAACAAGGCTTTAATTGTTTTTTTCATGCAAATTCCAAGTTTAGACTCGTTTTATTTATAAGATCTGTACTTTTCCTTCGACTTAAGTGACATATCATAGCAATTTTAAATGATTTTCTCATTATATTATCAATAACCTTGCCACGGACAGGGCTTTATTTAGAACCCTTTACAGCTCACTCCCGGTCAATCCATATCCTATCATCGACTAATGAGCTTAGGCTTAAATCCTATCAATTTTATAAAACTTTCATGTTATTCATATCTATATATGAATGATGCTTGATGTACAAGCAGATGCTTTAAATGGACTCAGTTCGGATAAATGTCAAAAATCTCATGTCGTGATGTATGGATTATCTTGGCCGGTTATCTGGCTGCGATCCATGTCGGCAAACTTTCGGCCGTGATTCCTGTATTGCAGCAGGATTTAAACCTGAGTTTTACCCAGGCTGGTTTTTCATTAGCGTTGGTGCAGGCTGCCGGAATGCTGTTTGCGCTATGCATTGGCGCCTTCTCGGAAAAAATGGGATTAAAGCGCTGCCTGATCATGGCCTTAATCATTTTAGGGCTGAGCAGTTTTGCCGGGCTTTGGATTACGCAGCCTGCCACTTTATATGTATTGCGCTTTATGGAAGGAATCGGGTTTTTAACCATTTCCTTGTGTGCGCCAGCAATTTTAAAACGTACCAGCCGCGCTGAGACACTGAATTTCAAGATGGGACTCTGGAGTTCCTATATGGGCATCGGTGTCAGTCTGGCCGTATTGACGATTCCTCTCCTGCTTGAATATCTGGACTGGCAAATGATCTGGGCCATTTTGGGCTGCCTGTGCCTTGTCATTGCTGGCATGATTAAACAATATTTAAATATTGAACCTGTCTTGGTAACACAGCCAGACTCTTCTCAGCCAGCTACGGAAAACACCTCATTCTGGCAGATTGTTCAAATTACCCTGACCCATCCTCCCATTATCTGTCTGGCGATTATTTTTGCCTGTTATAGCAGTCAATGGATGACTGTCACGGGCTTCCTGCCTACGCTGTATGTCGAACAGGGGCTAGACTTAAAACGCGCAGGGATGCTGGCTTCAATGGTCGTGCTGGCCAACCTAGGCGGTACTTTTGGCGCAGGCATGTTGCTGCAACAGGGTTATAGACCGCACACCTTATTGAGTACCGGATTTGTGGCAATGCTCTGCAGCAGTTGCTTGGTATTTGCTGCAAATTCCTGGCTCTCATTTGAATTGCAGGTTGTCAGTGCCGTGCTGTTTTCACTGATTGGCGGGATGATCCCAACCACTGTTTTTGCGATTACCCTGCACTATGCACCACGTGCCTATGCAGCAGCGGCCAGTGTGGGTCTGGTTTTACAAATTTCAGCCTGCGCACAGTTTTTTATACCGACCCTGAGCGCTGCGCTGATATCTGCCACTCAATACTGGGCCAATCTTGCCATTATCACCGTCTGCCTTTCGATGCTGGGTATGGTAATGACGGCATTTTTATTTAAGCGCTATCCCCAATGAAAAAATAAAAAAGAGCCTGCAAGCAGACTCTTTTTTCACCTGATTTTGCTTTTAAACCTGATTGGCCTGCCCCGCTTCCAGCACGGCAAACAGATCATCTGCAATCGAGGTGCCAAACTGGGTGTCAATTTCACGGATACAGGTTGGACTGGTTACATTAATTTCAGTAACATAATTTCCGATCACATCCAGCCCTACAAAGACCAGACCTTTTTCTCTGAGATACGGCCCTACTTTTGCTGCAATGGCTTTGTCATTTTCAGTCAGGGGGCGTGCCTCACCTAGGCCACCCGCGGCCAGATTACCACGCACTTCACCATTTTGTGGAATACGGGCCAGACAATACGGCACTGGCTCACCATTAATCATCAGGATGCGTTTATCGCCTTCGACAATTTCCGGAATATAACGCTGCGCCATAATCGGCTGGGTACCATTATTGGTCAGCATTTCAATGGTTGAACCGATGTTGATGCCATCCTGATACAGGCGGAAAATCCCGGTGCCGCCCATACCATCTAGAGGTTTTACAATCACATCGACCTGTTCTTTGAGAAATTCACGGATCAGGCTTTGCTGCGAAGTCACCAAGGTCGGAACTTGCAGATGCGGGAACTGGGTCGCGAACAGTTTTTCATTACAGTCACGCAGGCTTTGCGGTTTGTTGATGATCCATGCCCCTTCGCGCTCTGCCTGCTCCAGAATATAAGTGGTATAGACGAAGTTCATATCAAAAGGCGGATCTTTACGCATCAAGACAACGTCATAAGCAGCGATCGACTCTTTTTGTTTTTCGCCAAGTTCATAATAATGGTCGTAGTCTTCAAATACCTGTAGCGGCGCGATCAGACCAAAGGCCTTGCCCTGATCGATATATAAATCTTGCTGCAATGCATAACCGAGTTCATGCCCGCGACGTGCTGCTGCCCACAGCATGGCCATGGTCGAGTCTTTCTTCAGGTTTACATTTTCAATGGGATCCATCACAACAAGTACGCGCATGTGTCTCTGCTCTTTTTCAAAAAATGACTTGGCAAGGAGTATAGCTTGTGTCGATTCTTTTGTTTATGGTGATTTTGCATGACTTATTTTATATAGGTACTGAGACAGATTGAGCCCACAGGAGGTTTGCCATGCAACAGGCCATTATCGGTTTTCACCTGGATGAGGAACAGCATTGGGTTGCAGAGCTGGCCTGCGGACATGGCCAGCATGTGCGGCACACCCCGCCCTGGCAAAATCGCCCATGGGTGATGACCGAGCAAGGACGTAAAGAAAAACTCGGGATGCTGCTAGACTGTAAAAAATGCGAAAAGTGCGAAACTGAAACCTGAACCTATGAAAAAAGTAGTATGTAGGTGACCTAAAAAATAATCTTGTCCAGAATTTGCTAATTTGAGTTACTGCGTTTATGCTTTTATTGCTCAAACATGCAGCGCATTTTTTCAGGGTGTACTTTTGCTCATACGGCTCGTCAAACAGATCTGGTTGGTGATGCTTGTGGTTTTTGCCATAGGCTGGAGCAGTGTGTCTGTCGCATCTGCAAACACCATGCATCTGGTTATGCCGTCTGAAAAAACGAATCCTCATTGTCTGGAAATGACAAAACCCTCTGCTTCTCACTCGCTGCATAAGACTGATCATCATCAAGATCAGGAACTGATTCAGCCGGACTGTGTCAGTGACAGCACCCAGCAGTCATCAGATTGTCTGGATTGTGGCACTATGGCCTGCCAGAACCTGGTCACCAGCCTGCCCATTACAACGCCCGAGTTAAGTGTGCCTGATCACGGTTATCCGGAAAAAACCTTCCTCCCTGCTTACCATGCCAAGCACCTTGCCGGTTACTGGCAAGAAATCTTACGCCCACCCAAAGCTTGATCCTGAATTTTTAATTTTTTTATTCATTAAGGATTAAGTTATGTTGCTTAAAATCAGTCAAAGCCTGTGTCTGGGCTTCGGTCTCATCTCGTCGTCTGCCCTGTTTGCAGCCGTAAAAGAATATCATCTGGTCATTGATGAAAGCCCGATCAATCTCACCGGAAAGACGGTCAAGCGAATCACTGTAAACGGAAAATTCCCTGCACCCTTGTTGGAATTTGAAGAAGGTGATGATGCAGTCATTCATGTACAAAACAACCTGAACAATCAGGATACCTCGCTGCACTGGCATGGCCTGCTCCTGCCCGGGCTGATGGATGGTGTCCCCGGATTTAACGGTTTTCAGGGGATCAAACCGAAACAGTCTTTTACTTATCGCTTCAAGGTTCGTCAAAACGGCACCTACTGGTATCACGCACATTCCAAAGGTCAGGAACAGGACGGCCTCTATGGCGCATTGGTGATTCGCCCCAAAGCACAGACATTACTACCTCCACATGAACAAACCGAGCGGGATTATGTGGTGATGCTGTCGGATTTTCACGAACAAAGCGGCCAGCAGATTCAGAACAATTTAAAAAAATCGGCCGAATATTATCAGAACCAGCGCGAAACTGTGGGTGATGTATTTAAGCAGGTAAAACGTGACGGCCTCAAGGCCACCTGGTCAGACCGCAAAATGTGGAACCAGATGCGCATGCTAAAAACCGACTTGTCTGATGTTACCGGTTATACCTTTCTGGTCAATGGAAAAATGCCGCAACAAAACTGGAGTGGCCAGTTCCAGCCCAATGAAAAAGTCCGCCTGCGATTCATTAATGCTTCTGCCATGTCGTTTTTCGATGTGCGTATTCCCCAGCTGAAAATGACCGTGGTCAGCGCCGATGGACAAGCTGTGCAGCCGGTCGCTGTAGATGAATTCCGTATCGGAACCGCTGAAACCTATGATGTGATTGTGGAACCCACTGCAGCGCATTACCAGATTGAAGCGGAATCGATCGACCGCTCAGGCTTTGCCATTGGCAGCCTGCATCAGGCAACTGATTCAAGTAAAACCCCGGCTCCGGTTCAATTACCGACACCGCGCCCTCGTGCCTTATTGACCATGGAAGATATGGGACATGGCGAACAGCATGACATGTCACATGACACACACAGCAGTCAGACCACTCAATCTGCAACTGTTACGCCTAAACATGATGATCATGCCCAGCACGACATGCATGCAAGTCATAGTGCCATGTCTGGAACCAATCAGCCTCATCAGCCGGTTGAGGGCTGGGCCAATATGTCTACGCCTGCAGGGCACAAAGCCTTGCAATATCAAGACCTAAAAGCCCTGACACCGCAACCTGATACCCGCGCAGCAGAACGTGAACTGGTGATTCGTCTGGGTGGAACCATGGAGCGCTATATCTGGACCATTAATGGTAAAAAATTCAGTGATGCCGAGCCGCTTCAGGTGAAATATGGCGAGCGGATCCGGCTGAAATTTATCAATGACAGCATGATGGCCCATCCGATGCATTTGCATGGCATGTTTATGCAGCTGGAAAATGGTCAGTCTGTTGCAAATATGCCAAATAAACACACTGTGATTGTGCCGCCCGGGAAAACGGTGACTACCCTGCTCACAGCAGACGAACTGGGAGAATGGGCAATTCACTGCCATCTGCTCTATCACATGAGTGCCGGTATGATGAACAAGCTGATTGTGGCACAGGTTGACGAAGATCAAGCATCTCACCCTTCTTCACAAAAAATGCCATCAAAGCCAGCAGCTGCCCAAGGAGAAAGCCATGCACATCACTAATCTTTTGGTAAAGTCAGTGCTCAGCAGTGCACTTACCCTAAGCAGTCTGAGTATTTTTGCGGCAGCTTCTAGCGAGCATACGGGTCATAATGAACATCAGCATCATAGCGGGCATCATGCCATGCAAAACATGGCTGATAACCACGCACAGCATACTGAAACTGCAGATGGCGCATCCTATCAACCACCAAAGTTATCACATCAACAGCAGGCGCTGAGCACACCACAAAATTCAGTCAGTTCTGCCAGCCAACATGACCACCGTAAAGAACATGGCGCACAGATTTATAGCCAGATCATTCTGGACCAGAAATGGCAGCATAGTTCAGAGGGAAATGGGGCATTCAAGTCCAAGAACCAAGCCAGAATTGGCACGGATGAAAATAAAATCTTCCTCAAGTTAGAAGCCGACAAACAGGAATCCCATCCGGCCGAATATGATGCCAAAGTGCTGTATAGCCGAAATATTTCTGATTTCTGGGATGTGCAGACCGGGGTGCGCTATCGGCAGGAAAATTTAGCCGAGCCTTCTACAAACCAGCAGAACGAGCGCTTCGATGTAGTATTTGGCCTGCATGGCCTGGCCCCCTACTTTTTCGAAACGGATGCTCATGTCTATGTCGGTGAAGATGACTTTGTCGGATTAAAACTGGAAACAGAGCGTGACCTGTTACTGACTCAGAAACTGATTATGCAACCCTTTGTCGAACTGGATGTCATCCTGAATGATCAGGCAGCGAATGCGAAAAAAACCGGCCTTAGTCATGCCACCTTGGGCCTGGAAACACGCTATGAACTGAGCAAAAAGCTCATGCCTTATCTGGAAGTGGGTTATGAATATAGTAAAGGCAACAAACAGACAGCCTGGCAGCAAAGCTCTGATTCTGAAAAAGGCTGGATCTATGGTGCAGGTCTAAGAATGATGTTCTAAATTTTTGATACAGAAAATTATGCAGCTACGGGATATGAAGCTCCATTTATGCCCCGTAGCGCTATGGCACTATACATTTGGCTGAGAAAGATTTTTTAAGCCTATGAACTGTACATGCGATGTTTTTCTGCACTTTCCCGCTTATTAAGAGACTTGTTATTTTGCGAAAAACTAGTCTTCATCGCCTTGATTTCCACTGTTACTTTTAGCAACCAAAGTGCCTAACATAATGATAAAGGTACTCACACCGCCAATTAACAGGCTCATCAGCCCCATTTCCAGCATAAAATTGCTATCGCCAGTCTCAGGGGCACCCCATAGAAATTGAAGACGATCGCCAAAAACAAAATTGATTGCACATACAATCAGAAAACCAATCAAGGTGGCAATCAGTAAAGTGACCACCAAGTTCTTCCACATTTTACATCCGACGAACAGGATGATCATGGCCAGTCCAACCATGGTCATGATGGATATAAGTAACACACTGTTCCAGTAATCCATGAGACTCACTCGTATTTGGTTTTAAATTAAAATCAAGAAATTCTTATAGTTAATTTTTCCAATTGAATTTTAATATAGGTGGATTTTTATACACAAACAATGACGATAACTATCTTAAAACTACAAATACTAATTTACCCAAAGTTATAAAATACACTGACTTAGTAAAATCTTGCTGGGTACTGAACGATTTTGATTAACATAAAGTAACACAAACACAACGTGTATTTATTGTTTAGCTTGGTTAAAGCTTAAATACAACCGATAAAGCTCAAGCGAATCAGCTTGAAATGCTTTAAAAAACAAGAATTGAGCTACTTTTATAAGAAAAATAAATAATAAATATAAAAAACTTGAATATTTTCTGATTTAGGCTATGCTGTCTTTAACTAGAAAAAAGCGTTGTTTAGTTAAGCTTCTTTAAGTGCCGCAGTATTATTTATAATCCTCAGTTTTTTCAGATCTTTATTTCAATTCTTGTTGTTTTTCCAAGTTATCCATAGTCATTTGCATGACTAAAATTATTAAAATTTAACAGGTTATATTATGTCTACTACAGTTACCGGTACAGTAAAATGGTTTAACGAAACTAAAGGTTTTGGTTTTATTCAACAAGAATCAGGTCCTGACGTTTTTGCACACTTTAAAGAAATTAGCAGTTCTGGTTTCAAAACTTTGTTTGAAGGTCAACGCGTTTCTTTTAGCGTGGTTGATGGTCAAAAAGGTCCAAATGCGATCAATATCGTTGCGCTATAATTTAGCCCAGCAATAAGAAAAAGCACCTTCAGGTGCTTTTTTTAGCATTGAAGATTCATAATTTTAGTGAAAGGTTTTCTGCTTGTCTGGTTAGCTCATCAAAAGTGAATTTTTAAGAATCATGTTTCTGAATCACTGCTGCTCAGTGGGACGTTATAAAAAGATAAAAATGAAAACCCCTGGCATCCTGCCAGGGGTTTTCCGTATGCGTTCGCTTGGTATAACTCCTGTCGTACCTTACTTTCCTTGTATTTATGTATTGTTATTCTTGTGTGGAACGTCCTGTTCCTGTTAAAGCCATCATAGGAAATTTCCACTATTCAAAATAGCCGCAAAGTGCTGGAATTCATGTAAGCCAATGCTTACAAGAATAGACAGAGATAATAAATTTCAAATGCTTAGAAAATCGAGTATCTATAAAAAAAGGAAGCTCAAGCTTCCTTTTCTATGCCAATCCAGGCTTAGATCCCGTATTTAACACGGTAATCTTCCATTTTCGCCAAAGCTGCTAGGTCGCCTTTCGCTTCCAGATAGTCCATTAAATCTTTCATGGTAATTAAGGCATGTACAGGAATCTCAAGCTCTTGCTGCACTTCCTGAATCGCAGACAGTTCGCCCTGACCTTTTTCCTGACGGTCTAATGCAACTAGCACACCCGCAATCTGCGCACCGGCATTTTTCAGGATGGTGACGACTTCACGAATCGCTGTGCCTGCGGTAATCACATCATCAATGATCCAGACTTTTTTACCTTCTACAGAAGCACCGACCAATACGCCACCCTCGCCATGGTCTTTGGCTTCCTTGCGATTAAAACCCCACGGCACACTTACCCCATGATTTTGCGACAGAGCCACAGCAGTTGCTGCCACAAAAGGAATGCCTTTATAGGCAGGTCCAAAAATCACTTCAACATGGTCACATTTGATCAGTTTTGCAGCATAGCCAGAAGCCAGCAGTGTCAAGGCTTCACCATCATTCAACAGACCCGCATTAAAAAAATAGGGACTCACACGTCCCGATTTTAAAGTAAACTCACCAAATTTAAGCACACCGCGTGATAATGCGAGTTCGATAAAAGCTTGTGGGTTAAACTGAGCTGGCGTTGACATGAGGTGCTCCTAAATCCATTAATTAAGGTAAGACTTGCGCATGATACCAAAGAGTAGCTATCCAGGTGATCAAAAAATTCTTCGCGTCGTTTCAATTAATGTCAACGGCTTACGCTCATCTGTCACCAAAGGTCTATTAGAATGGATGGAACAGTCGGATGCCGACGTGATTTGCATGCAGGAAAGCCGGATCACGCATGCGCAGTGGACCGATAAATTCAAGCCTGAAGGCTGGTACACGCACCTGTTTCCTGCCGAGCGTCCGGGTTATGCCGGTACTGCCATTTATAGCCGTCTGCCTTTTGTGTCTCTGACCGATGGCTTGGGTTTTGAACTGGCCGATTCACAAGGCCGTTTTATTGCCGCTGAATTTAACTTGGGTCTAGAACAAACTGTACAGATCTGTTCCCTGTATCTGCCTTCGGGTTCATCAGGCGATGAAGCACAAGCGCGTAAAGATCACTTTCTGGAAGAATACGCAAAAATCCTGAAACAGTGGCGCGATGAAAATAAATCGGTGATTGTCTGCGGTGACTACAATATCGTGCATAAACGTATCGATATTAAAAACTGGTCGGGTAACCAGAAAGCCTCGGGCTGTTTACCGCACGAACGTGCCTGGCTAGATCATATCTACGATGAGCTTGGTTATGTCGATACTTTCCGTGAAGTCCGCAAAGAAGCCGAATTATACTCCTGGTGGTCAAACCGTGGACAGGCGCGTGCCAAGAATGTTGGTTGGCGGATTGATTATCATGCCTGCTCTCCGGACTGGAAAGAGCGTACCGTTAATGCCTGGGTCTATAAAGAACAATGGTTTAGCGACCATGCCCCCGTGATCATCGACTACAAACTATAATCTTCATTATTTAATTGAGTGAACATACGTTCACTCAATTAAGGCTTATCTCTTACATGACATGACGTATTTTTTGGGTTTATCTTAATGTAATAACATAGCATTATAGCGCTACGGCACAAGGACATGTCAGGACGACAACATAAGGACAAGACGCCGTAGGACGAAAATAAAACAGACTATAGATTTAGCTTGTTTTGCATGGATGTGACATTGGACGTTGGATTGAGACCCGCATGATCAGGATGATTAAATGCGGGTTTTCTATTTCTATTATTCCCAAATTTTTATTTTTCTTATTATTTAGATTGTTCTTTTTCTTGCTGCTCATGTTAAAGCTGCTTGATGTCATTTTGATGACATGACTTTTCTGGTATTTAAAATTTTTTCTTTTTTTTCATTTGCTTTTGCATGGTTTGCTGCTGCCAATTTGGTTAAGCTAGTTCATGATTTAAATTTTTTAGATGGCAGCTATGTTAAAAATTTACGGAATTAAAAATTGTAGTTCGATGAAAAAAGCCTTTGATCTGCTGACGGAGCAAGGTCTGAGTTATGAATTTCATGATTATAAAAAACAGGGCATCGATGCTGAAACCGTCAAAACCTGGCTGGATGCCTTGGGTCAGGACGTGGTTCTGAACAAGAAAGGCACTACCTGGCGTAAACTCAGTGAAGAAGAGCAACAGGCCACCCTGTCAAGTGAAAATGCCTTAATTAATGCATTAACCACCCATACCAGTTTAATCAAACGTCCAATCTTGGCAACCTCTACAGGATTTATTGCCGGTTTTGATGAAACAGCTTATCGTAGCTTAGCCCACTAATATCTTGTATTGAATAACACTCATAAAAAAGCCTGACATCGATCAGGCTTTTGTATATCTGCTTAAAATAAATTAGTTGGCACGAATCCAAGTCTGGTTACGACCCAATGCCGCTACACCGATGAAACCACGTAGCTCAAGTTTCTTGCCACCGTCTGCCAGCTGGCCTTTCAACTTATAGGTTTTACCGGATTGCGGATCCAGGATCGAACCGCTGTCATAGCTAGTCCCGCCAGCATTTTTTAGACCTTTAACAATGGTCAGGCCTTTCAGAGATTTGTTGTGATATGGACCTTCACATTTCTTGCAGGCATTTTCTTCACCTGGAGTTAACACAGACTGAATACTGGCTGACAAAGTGCCGTTCTTTTGTTCAGTGAATTTAACCATGGCCTTAGGCTGCTTGGTTTTATCATCAATGGTTTTCCATACCGTGCCATTTAAAGGATCCGCGGCATTCGCCAATGCAGATAAGCCTAGTAGTCCTAACGTAAGCGCTATTTTTTTCATTTTCTTCATTTCCTTAGTCTGAAAATAGACCCATGTAGTATTAAAAAGTCACAACAATTTTTCAATTTTTAGGTGTGACTATTTAGTGTAACCTTGTAAATATGGTTGGTAAATAATCTACACGATCAATAAAAGCACAAAAAGATGGAAGGAAGATGAAGATAAGCCCGCTAACGAAACAATTAATTACAGAAAGCTTTTTAAAAACGGCCATTCGTGCCCCGAGCAGATTCAGTCTTCCACCGAGTTCAATGCGCATTGCTCTGGAACAGATGTGCAAACTTTTCCCTCAGGATAAAACGGTACAGATTCGCTCGCTTCGATTGGCCGGACTGCGCGCGGAAGAAATTAAGCCGCAGCAGGAATCGACCCAGCTGATTTTTCATATTCATGGCGGCGCATTTTACTTAGGTTCTTTAAATACCCATCGCGCCTTTATGACTCAAATTGCGGCTCGAACCCAGATGCAGGTGCTGCATGTCGATTATCCACTATCACCCGAATCTGCCTATCCTGAAGCCTTGGAAGCCTTGTTTGATGTCTATAATCTGCTGCTAGATCAAGGTGTTCAGGCCAAAGATATCATTCTGTCCGGCGATTCTTGCGGTGCCAATCTAGCCTTGGCGCTGGCACTTAAAATACAGCAGGAAAGTCTGCCACAGGTCAGCGGTCTGATTCTGCTGTCTCCACTGCTGGATTTAACGTTGACCAGTGAATCTTTACGTTATAACCAGAAGCATGATGCCCTGCTGTCTCTGGAAACGGTTCAAACCGGGATTGAATATTATGTGCCGCGTTCGATTGATCGTGGTGATCCGGAAGTTTCTCCTTTTTTTGCCGATTTAGCCGGCTTGCCACCGATTCATATTCAGGTAGGTTCCAAGGAAATTCTGCTGGATGATGCTAGTCGTTTTAAAGAAAAAGCGGAACAGGCGGGTGTCGAGGTCGAATTTAAACTCTATACCGGCATGTGGCACAACTTCCAGATGTTCAGTGCCTGGTTCGATGAAGCCAAACAGGCGCTGACCGATCTTGCAGAATTTGCCCATCGTCTGGACCGAGATTAAGCATGATTTAGCATATAAAAAAGGTCAGCTGTAGCTGACCCTTTGAAAAGAGGTTTTAGGTTTTAAATGGCCTGAACTTGCTGCAATGCAGTTTGCAATGCTTGGGCTTTAACCGCTTCGCCCATGTTCACTCCTTCAGCACGAATCACTTCGATATCATTCACACCGGTAAAGTTAAACACGGTTTTCAGGAAAGCCTCCTGAAAATCAGCCGGGCTTTGCTCGCCATAGACACCACCACGGCTGCTGGCAATATACACTTTCTTATTGCCCGCCAAACCCACAGGACCTTGTTCGGTATATTTAAAAGTACGTCCCGCGACACAGATCCGGTCAATCCAAGCTTTTAGGGTCGATGGCAAACCGAAGTTATACATCGCCGCACCAATCACCACGATATCTGCCTGCAAATATTGCTCTAAAATTTCCTCGCCCAATGCCGTCTGTTCTGCATTCTGGCCCATTAAAATTTCGGCGGTAAGATGGGGAATAGGCTGTGCAGCCAGATCCAGATATTCAACTTCAATGGCCTCAGCATATTTTTGCTGCAATTGTTCCACCACGGCCTGAGTCAACTGACGCGAAATAGAAGCATCTCCTAAAATACTGGAATCAATCTGTAAAACTTTCATGGCTTCGCTCTTTATCTTTGGTTGTTTCTAACAATGCAGCCATTTTAACGATTGACTATCTTGAAATAATTAGCACAAATAAAACACATCATCCTGAATTTAGAACAAAACTGCATGCCTCTTAACCTCTTTAATTTTGATGAGAACCCTTTGGTATAGCCTAGATCACTTGTGCTATAGGCAAAGAATGAGCAGATCAGATATCAACTAAATCACAAAAATGTTTTAAATATTGTTGTTTATCAAGCATTCAAACTTATGTTATCTTGTGTAAATAAAGTTATAAATATCCAATAAGTCTTAAAAAAAATCTGCCATAACAATTAAAGTCAGACCGGGACCATGAAGCGAATATCGCCTGTATTAGAAAAAGTGCTAAGACACAGAATCAAGAAATATCTGGTCGAAGATGAAGTCGTGATGAACTGGCGCATCCTGAAGAAATGCATCCTGATGCTGACCTTGGGATGCGGAGTACATCTGACCTGGCTCGGCTGGGATATTTTCGTGTTATTAAATCCCGAATATTGGCAATATGTTCATCTAGAACGGGTCTATACACAAATTACTCTGAACAGCAGCTTTCTGGTAATTCTATTTCTCCTGATTTTTCCCTGTTATAAATTTCAGGGGAATCAGCTGATTGAACGTTATCTGCCTTATATGGCAGTGGGTACTTTTGTTATCTCGTTGTGTCGTGACGCCTATCTCGTCGGGGTGATCAGCCCTGTGGCCACGACCTCCTATGTCTGTTTAATTATGGTGGGACTGGTGCTGTTCCATCGCACGCTGGTTTATAGCATGCTGATTCCAGCGTCAATTTTCCTAGGCGGATGTGCCTATTTAAGTTTCAGTCATCAATTGCCTTATTCACCGCTATTTAATATCGATGACAAGCTTTTCTATAATGGTTTCTGGCTGTTATCGATGCTGTATTTCATTTTGCCAATTCTGGCCGTCTGTATGGTCTTATTCGAGATTCTGCTCAGTCAATGGCGGCATCGTGAGCAGCTGATCAAACAACTGAGTCAGATTGATCCGCTCACTAACCTGTTTAACCGCCGTAGCATCAACCAATGTCTGGATAAACTGAATGCCGCAGCAACTCCGAATTACGCCTTGGTCTTACTGGATCTGGATCATTTCAAGAAAATTAATGATCACTATGGCCATCATAAGGGCGATGAAACCTTAGTTGAAGTGAGTGCTGTGCTGAACCAGCAATTGCGCGAAAGTGATGTGGTCGGCCGTTTTGGTGGGGAAGAATTTATTCTCGTGCTTAAAAATACTAGTCTGGAAAAAGCCGAACAAGTGGCTGAACGCTGCCGTATCGCCATTCAGCAATTGCAGATTTTCAGTGATAAGGGTGAGCTGATTCCGGTGACCGCCAGTTTCGGGATTGCCATTTCTAGCGCGGAATTACGCCCACAACAATTATTGAGTCAGGCCGATCAGGCGCTTTATCAAGCCAAAGCCGGTGGGCGTAATCTGGTCAAAGCCTATGCTGAACCGGTTCCAGTACAGATACAGGTCTCTTAAACGGGTTCAGCTTTTTAAGACTTGATTATGGATTTTCACTTTGAGCTAGTGCTTGCAGCTGTGCTAGCAATTCTACCTCGCTAAAGGCACCGGTCAAACGCAAGCCACGAATTTCCTGCTGCTGTGCATTCAAGAATAAATACGTTGGCGGTCCTAGAATTTCCCATTGGTTTAACAGCGCTTGATGAGAGACATTATATTGGCTTAAATCCAGCTTGATCAGGAAATATGGCGCAAGCGCCTGCTGTACCGCTGCAGATTTTAAAATACGATGTTCGATCGGCTGACAGGCAACACACCAGTCGGCGTAGACATCAATAATAATCTTTTGCCCTTGTGGTGCCCTGTCCAAAATCTGCTGAAATTCTGCTGCACTACGTGCCACATGCCACTTGGCTTCTGTGCTCGCCTGCTCCACAAAAAAACGCTGACTGTGCTGATATTGGCTATAAGCGATATAGGGCACGGCCAGTACCAGACACAGGATATATAGCCATCTCAAACCGGTACGATGCCAGAAAATCCGGAACAGCACATAAGCCACGAAGGTCATACCCAAAGCTAGGGATAACCATTGTAAAGCGGCTTCTGAAATCAGTGGGCGAATAAAATACAGCGCCAGCGCCAGCATGATAAAGGCAAAGAGCACTTTGATCTGATTCATCCAGTGCCCGGCTTTAGGCAGAATCCGTGCACCCAGAATACTGGCCAGTAATAAAGGCGTCCCCATTCCAAAACCCAGGGTAAACAGCAGTAAAGCCCCCTGCCACTGACTTTGCGTCTGGGAAATAAACAATAATGCACCTGCCAGCGGTGCGGTCATGCATGGTCCCACCAGAAGCGCCGAAATCATGCCCATAACGCCGGCACTGACCAGACTACCTCCCTGCTGCATGGCCTGTGCCCGATCCAGACGATGAACCAGACGTTGCGGCAATTTGATTTCAAACAGGCCAAACAGATTCAGCGCAAACAGGACAAACAGGATGCTAAATGCGATCAGGGTTCCCGGTTGCTGCAACCAGCGCTGGAAGTTCAGACCAGCTGAAGACGCAATTAGGCCAAGTACTGCATAGACAGCGGCCATACTGCTGACAAAAGTCAGTGCAATCATCCAGGCTTTCAGACCTTTACTGTCACGTACGATCAACGAGGTCAGAATTGGCAGCATCGGCAAGGAACACGGGGTGAAAGCCAGTAAAATTCCCAAGCCGAAGAACAGTAAAAGCCCATAGCCCAAAGAGCGCTCAAGCAACTGGGCTGACCATTTCTGGTCTTGTGCTGCATAAGGTTCGGTTTGTGTGTTGGCTGATGCAGAGATTTCATCTGCTGTAGATTCTGAGGAATCCACTGTATTAAACAGGGTATTGTGTTGCAGTGATGAAGTATTCAGATCAAGTAAACGCTTTGCTCCTGATCCGGCAGCTTCGAATTGCACCAGACCGGACAAATCGGTCTTGAACTGAATGGTTTGTGGCGGATAACAGATCCGGTCTTTGGCACAGCCCTGCCAGCTGACCTGATAGGATTGCCCCGCCTGAGTCGGAATTTGAAACTTTAACTGCTGATAATAAACCTGGGTATGTCCATAGTTATCATCATATAAATCTTCAGCGGGTGGCAACTCAAACGACACCGGTTGGTTGCCCTGCCGGACTTCAATTTTATGCTGATACAGATAATAGTTGTCTGGAATCTGCCAACTCAGTTCAGCCTGCTGCTGACTGGTGGAGATCACGCTCACAGGAAAAGCCTGCTCGGCAGACAACAATGCAGTTTCCGCCTGAGCAGGACTGCTGAACAAGGTGCTTCCCAAAATAACCGGGGCAAGCATTTTCCCCCAGGTCGGGAACTGCGAGTATTTCATCATCTGTGAGTTGAATAACTTAGAACAGCACAGAGAAACCTAGGCCTGAGAAGTAACTTCGATCTGCACCATCCAGATCTACACCGACATTCGCATCCAATTGGACACGGTCGTTTAAGGCATACATAACCCCGGTACCGAGCGCGTATTGATTATCGACACTTTCAGCTTTACGGTAAATCAGTTCAGAATAACCTGACCAGCGATCAGTAATGCGGTAGTCTAGAGAAGGAATCGCAGACACTGCCCAGTTGCTGTCCTGCCATTCATAACGCATGGTCAATGCGGTACTGACCAAGTCATTATATTGATACGACACGACAGAACCCAAGCTGTAAATATCTTCTTCATTAGTGAAACCGGCATTGCCTGTTGCAATGATGGCTTCGGCCAGCAAAGCCATACTGAGTTTGTCATCATCCAAATCAATGGCCTTTTTCAGACCAATACTAACATCGCCCAGACCATCATCTTCTTCGGTCTGGCCATTGGATTTCACTTGGGTCCAGGTCGGGCCAGCCCAACCTAAACGCAATTCCAGATCATCACTGAGTCCGGTACGTAACAACATATCTGCACTGAGTGTGGTCACGGTCTGATCGCCCGACTTGCTATAACGCGCTGTAGGCAAGCCTTGCTCCCAAGCGACATTTCCGACTGGAGTAATTCCAGTACTCAGACCCTCACCTGGTCGATCAAATTCAAAATCTGCTGCGAAAAGCTGTGCACTACAACCGGCCAGTGCAATCAAACCCAAGGTTTTTAATGTTGTCATGTTGGAGCTCTTTATTAAAATTTAACTGAGTTCTTTGGTCATTTTTGCGCCATGCTTGCGAAGCAGTTCTAGCGTCTGTTTTTCTTCGTCTAAAGCTTCTGACCAGTTGATTTCATCAAAATCACAATCAAAGAATAGATCACTAATTGAAGATAAAATAGTCATGCCATCTTCATCTTTGCTATTTGGATCGACTTTTTCATCCAGTAAACGCTGTACAGCCGGTGCACATGCGGCACTCGCGGCATCCCAGAGCGGGCCATAAATTTCTTCTGCATCCCACAGATGCAGATTCACTTTGGCCTGGATCAGTTCTTCCAGAATCTGTAAATGTACCGCCAAACGTGCCTGTTTCTCCTCTTCTGAAAGTGGTGTTCCGGCTTCATACAGCTCACACACTTCTTCCCACCATTTAAACAGGCCATCTGACCAGACCGAAATCACCGGGCCTTTGTCATGATCAATAAAATTCGGGTTGAGTCCATCTGCCAGCAGCTGTTTGACCTGGTCCAGATTTAATTCTTCGAGTGCTTGCACAAAAAGCTGTTGTTGCGCAGTTAACATGATGGAGCTCACTTTGATTCGTTTTCGACTATTATGCCGAATAAAGCAGGATTTGTTGTGCTTCTCATAACTATATTTTTGTTTAATACGAAAAAAGCCCCGCAGGGCTTTTTCAAATCAGTTCGGCTTACTCTTCGATATCCGCAGTATCTGTGTCTGCTAGTTCGAGAGCACCAGGACGAACATTGTCTTTTTTCTCGATCACATGTTCCAGACTACGTTTTAGTCGGTCAATTGCACCATGGATCGCAGTATCGACATTATGGCCACGATGATTGACTACGACAGGTTTCAAGCCTGCAGGACGCGCTTCAATCATACAGCGAATATCGTCATCGCCGCCTTTGGCGCCATTTTCATCACTGAGATGGACTGAAAAATGGGTAATACGTTCGCTGTGGCGCTGGAATTCTTGATTTAATTCTTCCCGTACATAAGTAATTAAACGATCACTATTCTGAATGTGGTTATCGGTACGAAGTTCAATATTCATATATTACCATCCTCAATCTTTGTAACTTTTGAGTGCAAAATTTTTTATCTTGGCACGTTTGTAGCTTGCTGTTTCGCATCGCATTTCACTTCTTCAAATGATTGGAATCACACCCTCCATTTTGAATGATGAACACATTTTTGAGTCTGCAGAATCGTGTCCTTATATCTTGAATATCGGCTGTATCTTGGAAATATGCAAGTGATATTTTGGTTTTTTAGCAAAAGAATAATCCATTGTGACAACTGCTTACTCAGCTCAAAAATACAGGATTTTTCAAACGGAAATTTCACAACCTTTCACATGATTTAATTTGAAATAATTTTTTAGCCAGACCGATAAATCGCTTAAATAACACTCGACCAGGAAACCTAAAAAAAAGAAATTAAAAGTATTTTTTTATGAAAATTAGCTCACTTTTACCTAATAATTTATCTTATAAGATCAGCGCCTAGTCAGCCTTACAGTCCTGAATAGATCATTTGCTTTATCATTATTTAGTTGCTTTTGCATAACCGGGAAAAATACTCTTTCGTCATTTTAAAATAACAACCTGCAAAATAATTTTTTATTGAAATATAAGACCGTTCAATCTCACTTGAAGAGGCTGAGAACAGGCTTATAAAACGACGATCATTTGAGATTTTCAAACTAACCTCATTACACAAACAGAACAAAGCTGTTCAGCCTCAGGCCCAAATTAATTACTAAACAATCTGTATATCCCCCCCCCTATTTTTTACTGATTTTGTAAGTTAATCATCGTAAATTGAAGTGATTTTATATTTTTAGTTATACATTCAGTCTTTTAAGGCACTACATATTCAACTTTATTTAAAAAATAATAATTTAGAGAAGTATCAGCGAAAGGCAATGAAAACTGAGGAAGATGATCGTCTTCATTCAACTCATGGGGGCTGAAATATATTTAAGTCAGCGATCACTTTTAACTTTATTTTTACTTATTAATCTGTATGCTTATTCTGCTTTCTCGGGGGGATAGATTTAAATGAAATTTACACAACTTGCGGCACTTTGTGCATTGGCTTCAACTGCAGCATTTGCTCAAGCAAAACCAGTTTGGCAGGACTTTAGCGTTACAGGTCTTTATGGTGAAAACTATGAAGTTGTAGACGATCAGCAAACTACTTTAACTGTTGAATATGCTGCAAAAGTTAAATATGCAGATGTATTCTTCTTTATGGATCGTCTGCGCGGTGGCGATGATGTTAAAAGTACGTACTTTGAGTTATCACCACGTTTAAGCTTAAGCGAAGTTACAGGCCAAAAACTTGCCTTTGGTCCAGTGAAAGATGTGCTTATTTCAACAACGTGGGAAGGTTCAGATAATGCTGATAACTTCCTATATGGCGTGGGCTTTGACCTTGATATCCCATACTTTCAATATGCTAGCTTGAATCTTTATCGTGCAAATAATGAAAAAGTGTTTGGCAATAAAGACGATTATCAAATGACGCTTACCTATGGTGTGCCATTTAAACTGGGTGCTGAAGACTTTCTTGTAGATGGCTTCCTTGATTGGTCAACTGCTGAAAAAGACGCTCAAGCAAGCGAGTTAAACTGGACTACACAGTGGAAATGGAATGCGGGCAAACACATTTCTCCAGACACCCGTTTATACCTCGGCGTTGAACATTCAGTGTGGAACAACAAGTTTGGTCTTAAAAATCAAGACGAAAACAATGTCAGCGCACTTGTGAAATATCATTTTTAATTGATGTATGATCAAAGGCAGAACTCCGGTTCTGCTTTTTTTTAAACTGTGATTTCAGCTCACCTCTACCAGAACAAGAATATGCCTGATTTTGACATTCGCCCTGCGACCGAACATGATCTTGAAACCATTCTCGAGATTTATAATCAGGAAGTACTCTATGGTACTGCGACCTGGAACAGAACGGCCTTTGATTTGAACTATTTCAAAATCTGGTTTAAGCAGCTTAAAAATCAGAATTTCCCGGTTTTTGTGGTTGAAGATACTCAAAATCAAGTCATTGCTGGCTATGCCTGTTATGATCAGTTTCGTAGTATTCAGGGCTTTCAACAGACGGTAGAACATTCGATCTTTTTAAATCCAGATTATGCAGGGCAAGGTTTAGGTTCTCAATTATTGCAGTATTTAATTGAACAGGCTCAAGTACAGAAACTGCATATCATGGTTGCTGCAATTGATTCAGAAAATACCTCGTCAATTCGCCTGCACGAAAAATTAGGCTTTATTCAAACTGCGTATATGCCGCAAGTCGGACAGAAGTTTGGGCAATGGCGTGATTTGGTTCTCTTACAACTGAATCTGGATCTGGATCTGGATCTGGATCTAGCTTGATTCATTCTTAGTTTAAAGCTATTCCAGAACTGCTTGCTGGACACTCCTCTTTAGCTTTTTAATATTTGGTCATCACAATATTTTGTTGTTATCCAGTTTAATAAGCACAAGTTCTATTTACTTATACTAGTGGCTATGTTTTATTCAGCTCAAAATCATACTGAATAACACCATGTATAAATCTCTATTGTCTATCGGTCTTTTAAGTGTAAGCACGCTCACTTTTGCTGATTCAGAGTTCGAGAAAGAATTGCGTTCAGGCTGTAGCAAAGTGCAAAGCTATGCAAATAATGGCAAGAAATTCTACGACCAAAAACAATATCAAAAGGCCATAGCACAATTTGAGCAACAAGCCGCATGGTCATCCTTTTGTGCGATGAATGTAGAAGGCGGTGGTACAGCTTTTTCCGAACGCGATATCACCACGGCGTTTAATAATGTTGGCTTAAGTTATGCCAAGCTTGGAAAGCCGCAATGGGCACGCGCCTGGTTCTCGGTTTTCCCGAATGCTAAAGCCAGCCAGTTCAATCTAAAACAGTTACCTGCACCAGAAAAATCAAAGAGTCTTGCAGGAAAATATGTTCGTTATGCAGGTTTTGGTCAATGGAATACGATGGAAGTTAAACGGGCTTCGAATGCCTACCAAATTGAGTTTAATGGACTCTATCTGGGTTTGCGCAGTCTGATTTATGGACCAAATATGGGAGAATTTTCAACCCGCATGCCACTGAATAAAGCTCAGACCAATTACAGCGTAGAAGATTGCAAAATTGATTTAAAATTTCAGTTTAACGCTCAAATTGGACAACAGATTGTGGTGAATAGCAGCAATCCGATGTCTTGTGGTTTTGGTCATAATGTCTCGGCAGAGGGTGCATACTTAAAAGTGGAGTAGCGCTTTTGAGCTTAGACACTCTGAGTGATTTTGCAATGGTGGATCTGATTGGAAGTGAATATCAGTGTAATTTTTCAATTCAATCAAACTATTGAAACTTCATAAGAAGTTATATCTAGCCTAATTATTTTTTGTTATATACTCAAATGACTAAAAATAATTTTAAGAGCTAAAAATTTGGATTCCAACTTACTCACATTAGGTAGTTTTATTACTAGCTTAGGCACATTGATTGTTGCAGTATTTGCACTTCATTCTTGGAAAAAACAATTTAATAAAAGCCTACAACGAGATTTTGTTTTAGATGCATTAGATACTGTACATGAAGTCTCTGCATTGAATTTTAAAATCGTTAACAAATTCAATTATGAAACAGAAAAAGATAATAATTTTCTACTTATATCAGAATATTATTTGAATCCGATACCTGCTAACTATCAAAATTTACTAGAGTCATTAGGACATAGTATGGTTAATTTGGAAAAGGTTTTAAATCGTTTAAGCAAAATCCAAAATGATGAATATTTTGATACACTTTCAGAAAAATACATTGAAACTATATCTGAAATTTACATGTTTTTTGAGTCTGATGAACTAATTGGACTTGATCATCCCGATATAATCAAAATGAGTGAAAAAGGTTGGACTACATCATGGTTAGATAAAGCCTTTGATAAAGAGCGAGTGTTAGAATTTCAGATTGAAGAGTATTTATTAAAACTATTAAAAATCTAAAGAGAGTTTCCCTCTCCCATAGGGAGAGGGTTAGGGTGAGGGAAATTAAATTGCCACCAACTCCCGAATGCCTTTCTCCGGCATTTCACTACCCACACCTTGCGCCACAACCTGCCCACGTGCCATCACGGTATAACCATCGGCAAGTTCTTCAGCAAAGTCATAAAACTGCTCAACCAGCACAATCGCCATCTCACCACCATCCGCCAGTTTACGAATGACCCGGCCAATGTCTTTAATAATGGATGGCTGGATGCCTTCAGTCGGTTCATCCAAAATCAGCACACGCGGTTCAGAAGCAAGTGCACGTGCAATGGCAAGCTGCTGCTGCTGCCCACCGGACAAATCTCCTCCACGGCGGTGCTTCATTTCCTCCAAGACAGGGAAAATTTCATACAAATGCTCAGGCACTTTGCGTGTCTTTGCTCCTTTAAATTTCGCCATACCAATGAGAATGTTTTCCTCCACCGTCAGCGTTGAAAAAATATCTCGACCTTGTGGCACATAAGCCAAACCTTCACGTACACGCTGTTCAGGACTGAGTTTCGAAATGTCCTTGCCATCCAGCAAAATCTGTCCGGATTTAATCGGTAAAATACCCATCAGACATTTAAGGAGCGTGGTTTTCCCCACCCCATTGCGTCCAAGCACCACCGAACATTCACCCACAGGTGCAGTCAACGACACATCACGTAAAATATGACTGCCACCATAAAATTGATTGACGTCTTTGACTTCTAACATCGCAAGCTCCTTAACGCCCTAAATACTTTTCAATGACATCTTCATTGGCTTGTACTTCTGCCAATGTGCCTTCTGCTAAAATTGCGCCTTGTGCCAATACCGTGACTTTTTCACTAATGGTGTCAATGAAGCTCATGTCATGCTCGACCACAACGAGGGTGTGATTTTTCTTGAGTTCTAAACACAGCTCCGCCGTGCGTTCGGTTTCGGCATCGGTCATGCCTGCTACAGGTTCATCAAGCAAAATCAGTTTTGGACGTTGCATCAGCAACATGCCGATTTCTAACCATTGCTTTTGACCATGTGACAGCAAGCCAGCAGGTTTATTAATGAACTCTTGCAGACGAATCTGCGTCAATGATTCATCCAAAGCATTTTGTGCATCGGGATCGAGTTTGCTAAAGAAACTCTTTTTCACCCGTTTGTCTTTGGGTGCAGCAAGTAACAGATTTTCCATGACGGTGAAATTTTCAAACACGGTCGGTTTTTGGAACTTACGCCCAATGCCTGCTTCGGCAATTTGTTCAGTGCTCATTTTGGCTAAATCGTAGTTTTGCCCAAAAAATGCTGTGCCTTCGGTTGGTCGCGTTTTACCGGTAATCACATCCATGAGGGTGGTTTTACCTGCCCCGTTCGGCCCGATGATGCAGCGTAATTCCCCTTCTTCAATGTAGAGCGACAAATCATTTAAGGCACGAAAAGCATCAAACCAGACGCTGACTTTTTCTAAATACAGCGCTATGCCGTGAGTAAAGTCTGCGCCTTGTTCTTTTGGACGACCATAGCCTTCAGAAGCATGACCACCATGCGGTTGTAGGATCTCGCTCATTCGCTACGCTCCTTTTTAAAACGGTCAAACAGACCAATAATGCCTTTCGGTAAGAAAATGGTGACCACAATAAATAGCGCACCCAAAATGAGTAACCATGCTTCAGGATAAGCCGAGGTGAAATAGGTTTTTACCCCGTTAATGACACCTGCACCAATTAGTGGGCCAATTAAAGTGCCACGACCACCCGCTGCCACCCACACCGCCATTTCAATCGAGTTCACCGGGTTCATTTCACTTGGATTAATAATGCCTACTTGCGGCACATACAGCGCGCCTGCAATCCCTGCAATCACAGCAGAAAGCACCCAAGCAGAGAGCTTGTACCAAAGCGTGCGATAGCCCAAATATTGCAGACGATTTTCGCTGTCACGAATCGCCCCCAACACACGGCCATAAGGTTTATTCATTAAATGACGTAACCCAACAAAACAGAGCAGCAGTACCAATGCGGTGATAAAGCACAGGCTGGCACGCATAGATGCCGAGGTAATGTCCATACCTAGCATGGTTTTAAAACCGGTAAAACCATTGTTGCCACCAAAGCCGGTTTCATTACGGAAGAACAGTAATGCAGCGGCAAAAGTCATGGCTTGGGTAATAATCGAGAAATACACGCCTTTAATTTTCGAGCGGAAGGCAAAGAAACCAAAAATAAAGGCAATGATGCCCGGTACTAACACCACAAGGGCAAGTGACCAAAGGAAGTATTCAGTCCCCACCCAAAACCATGGCACTTCCGTCCAACTCAGGAAGCGCATAAAGTCAGGAATACCATCCCCTGCAGACTGGCGCATCAGGTACATGCCAAAGGCATAACCGCCAAGGGCAAAGTACAAACCATGTCCTAAACTTAAAATTCCGGCATAGCCCCAAACTAAATCCAGTGCCAAAGCGACCAGAGCCAAACACATGATTTTGCCAATCAAGGTGACCCAATACGCAGATAAATGCAGGGTTGAATCGGCAGGTAACAGGTGTAACCATGGCAATGCCAATAAAATGGCAAAGCATACGGCAATCGCAATGCCACTATGCGGTTTGTCGGATAATAATTGTGTAATCTTCATGTGCTTACTCCACAAAACGGCCTTTGATGGCAAACAAACCTTGTGGACGTTTTTGAATAAACAAAATCACAAGCACCAAGAGAACAATTTTTGCCAGTACCGCACCAATGCCAATTTCCAAGGCGGTACCACTAATACCTAGACCAAGCGCTGCAAGGACTGCACCCCACACCTGACCTACACCACCGACAACCACCACCAAGAAGGCATCAATAATGTAGTTTTGCCCTAAATCCGGCCCGACGTTACCCACTTGTGCCAAAGCACAGCCCGCTAAACCGGCCAAACCTGAACCTAAACCAAAGGCCATCATGTCGATACGGCTTGAACGAATACCAACGGCTTGTGCCATTTGACGGTTTTGCGTCACCGCACGTACAAACAAACCAAAACGGGTTTTATTCAGTAGGTAAACCAACAACAAAAGCACTGCAATGGTGAAGACAATAATCGCAATACGGTTATACGGCAGCATTAAACTTGGGGTAATGGAGATCCCGCCTGATAGCCACGAAATATTCGACACTTCGACATTTTGCGCACCAAAAGTCATGCGTACCAATTGCATCAAAATCAGGCTGACCCCAAAGGTTGCAAGCAAGGTTTCAAGTTGACGACCGTATAATGGACGAATCACGGTACGTTCAATCAACATGCCGATCAGCCCACTTACCAGGAATGCTGCAGGAATCGCGGCGATTAAGTACCAATCGACATAGCTACCCAAATAACTTTTAAACAGGCTTTGCACCACATAAGTGGTATAGGCACCAATCATAATCAGCTCGCCATGCGCCATATTAATCACACCGAGCAAACCATAAGTAATCGCAAGACCCAGTGCAGCAAGCAGTAGAATACTCGCAGTACTTAAACCTGAAAATAAATGTCCTGTCCATTCGCTGGCTTGAATACGGGTTTTAATACTGCTTTTCGCTTCAAGCAAAGCCGCTTTCAGCTCTGGATGTAAATTCGGCTGTGTTAGCTCATTTTCCACCATCGCCAAGACATCGGGACGATTGGAGTCTTGCAAGGCTTTCGCCGCTTGAATTTTAACTAAGACATCTGCATCTTGATAATCCAGACGCGCTTTAAGCTGGGCCAAACGGGCTTTGACTTTGTTATTTTGTTCGTTCAAATACAGGGCATTGATGTGAGCAACATTCAGCTCTGCCAAGTTGCTTTCATAAATATCAATCGCTTCTAAACGCTCGGAAGCATCTTCAGATTTGAGTTTTCTTTGTGCCAAACCAAAGTTGAGCGCTTTACGCAAGGTATTCACCAAAGTCACTTGTGATAAGTCACTCGGCCAATCTGCAACGATGCCTAGACTCGGATAGCTGAGTAATTTTTCGTCCGATTCTAAAATATAGGTTTGACCATTAGCCCCACTATAAAGCTGCTCGTTTTCAACATATTCTGCAAGCTGATCTAACTGCTCAATACTGCCCGGCCATTGCTTCAGTAAAGCACGGCGCTGGGCAAAATCACCTTGCACAAATTGCTGGATTGCATCTTGTTGTATTGCTGCAGTCAATGCAGTGCTATTTGAGGATTGTTCTGCTGATACCAGTTGCACACAAATAACCTGTACAAATACCAGAAAAATAGTGGCGATATTCACACGAATATTCATTATATACACCCCTATTCCATTGGAAGTTTTCCGTGGAGAGTAAGAAAAAAATCAGAGGATGCCTGCTACGGCTGTAGCAGGCAAAAGATAGGTATTATTTAGGAATGTACGGGCTCCAAGGCTGTGCCTGGATGGCTTGAGGCGTCTTATAGACCACATCAAACTGACCATCACCACGAATCTGGCCAATCATGACTGGCTTGTGTAAGTGATGGTTACTTGCATCCATTTTTAGGGTATAGCCCGATGGTGCTTTGAATTCCTGACCTGCCATCGCTTCACGGACTTTATCGACCTCTGTAGAACCTGCTTTTTCAACGGCTTGCTTCCACATATTAATCCCGACATAGGTCGCTTCCATTGGGTCATTGGTCACCAGTTTGTCAGCATTTGGCAGTTTGAATTCCACCGCATACTGCTTCATTTTGTTGGTGAATTCGGTATTGACCGGATTCTTCACTGACATGAAATAGTTCCATGACGCCAAATGACCCACTAATGGCTTGGTATCAATACCACGCAGTTCTTCTTCACCTACCGAGAACGCCATCACTGGAATATCAGAAGCTTTAATGCCCTGATTACCCAGTTCACGATAGAATGGTACGTTGGAGTCACCATTGATGGTTGAAATCACTGCGGTCTTTTTACCAGCTGCGAATTTTTTCACATTGCCGACAATGGTTTGATAGTTGCTATGACCAAATGGCGTGTACTCTTCCATGATGTCCGCATCGGCCACGCCTTTAGACTTTAAGAAAGCACGTAAAATCTGGTTGGTGGTACGTGGATACACATAGTCTGTACCGAGCAGAACAAAACGCTCCGCTTTACCGCCCTCTTCGCTCATCAAGTATTCCACGGCTGGAATCGCTTGCTGATTGGGCGCAGCACCGGTATAAAAAATATTTTTGGATTGTTCCTGGCCTTCGTACTGTACGGGATAGAACAATAAGCCATTCAGCTCTTCAACCACTGGTAAGACAGATTTACGTGACACCGACGTCCATGCACCGAAAATTACCGCGACTTTGTCTTGGGTAATCAGCTGACGTGCTTGCTCTGCAAAAAGTGGCCAGTCTGATGCTGGATCGACCACCACAGGTTCCAGTTTTTTACCCAGTACCCCACCATTATCATTAATTTCCTTAATCGCCATTAAGGCCGTGTCTTTCAGTGAGGTCTCAGAAATTGCCATCGTGCCTGACAATGAATGCAGGATCCCGACTTTAATCGTATCGCCGCTGTCTGCGACTTTGCTTTCTGCGGCCGGGGCTTCTGCTTTTTCAGCAGATTTTGAACACCCCGTTAATGCAACAGCCCCTGCCATGGTTGCGGCTAAAATACTTTTTGAAAATAAATTGCGTTGGAACATCAGATTTTCTCCAAACTTTATGATGGTGCATTTTTCATGCTTGTCTTGTTGTACATCTGGATGGAGTGATTCAATTTCTGTGCCAAGGCTTCAAAAAATAAAAAAAATTAATTTAACTGATCTCATTATTCGTATTATGAATCATGAATTTAGTCATACTAAAAAGACTTAAAGCCCTATTGCAATGTAGAACTCAGACTCAACTTTAAATAAGTTGCATAAAGACCAATCAAAATATGCCAAAACTAAGATAGAAGATGATGTACAAATAAAGTGCAGCATCTTGAGTAATTTTTGCACTGTTTTAAAACAAAAAAATCCCGCGCTTGCGGGATTTTTATTGCTTAAATTCGATAGTTTAAACCACCAAATCTGCCAGATTACCTTTTTGTTCTAACCAGTCTTTACGGTCACTGGCACGTTTTTTCGCCAAAAGTTTATCCAATAAACCTGCAGTATGATGAGCATCATCCAGATCTAGTTGCACCAGACGGCGCGTGTTTGGATCAAGTGTGGTTTCACGTAACTGGCTGGCATTCATCTCGCCCAGCCCCTTGAATCGGGTAATTTGCGGATTCTTGGTTTTGCATTTTTTCAGGATGCTATTCAGCTCATCTTCATCCAAAGCGTAATGCACATCTTTGTTGTCATCAATACGGAATAATGGTGGCATTGCGACATACAAATGCCCCTCTTCTACCAGAGTCGGGAAATGCTTCACAAACAAGGCACACAGCAAAGTCGCGATATGCAAACCATCCGAGTCGGCATCCGCCAGGATACAGACCTTGCCATAACGCAGTTCAGACAAGTCATCCGAACCCGGATCAACGCCAATGGCAATCGCAATATTGTGTACTTCCTGCGATGCTAGAACTTCGTCAGAAGAGACTTCCCAAGTATTCAGGATTTTTCCACGAATTGGCATAATCGCCTGGAAGTTCTTATCACGCGCCTGCTTGGCCGAACCACCCGCAGAATCCCCTTCCACAATAAACAGTTCTGACTGATCCAGATCATGGCCTACACAGTCCGACAGTTTCCCCGGCAAGGTTGGACCCGCGACAATTTTCTTACGTTCTACTTTTTTCGCTGCTTTGAGACGGCGACCGGCTTTGGAAATGGCCATTTCTGCCAGTTGCATGGCGATGTCAGAATTCTGGTTCAACCATAATGCAAAGGCATCTTTGGCAATATTCTGCACAATTCCAGCTGCTTCACGGCTCGATAGACGTTCTTTAGTCTGACCTGAGAATTGCGGCTCCTGAAATTTCAGCGACAGGATATAATTGACGCCGTCCCAGACATCTTCGGCAGAGAGTTTCATATTCCGCGGCAGCAAATTACGCAGTTCACAGAACTCGCGCATCGCATCGGTGACACCTGAACGCAGACCATTCACATGGGTTCCACCTTGTGCGGTTGGAATCAGGTTGACATAAGATTCCTGGACGCTTTCACCACCTTCAACATTCCAGCAAATCGCAAATTCTGCGCTGGCGCGCTCTGCGTCACCTGTGGCGACAAAAGCTGGTGCCGGAATAATTTCACGGTCTTCCAACTCATCCATTAAATAGTCGACTAGACCATTTTCAAATTGCCAGGTGATTTTTTCATCATTGATCTGATCAACATAATTGATCTGTAAGCCCGCCGCCAAAACAGCTTTGGCTTTGAGATTATGTTTTAACGCTTTGAGGGCAAATTTAGGTGAATCAAAATATTTGGCTTCAGGCCAGAATTGTACAGTAGTTCCTGATACCCGTTTCGGTGCCTTACCTGCCAGTACTTCAAGCGGTGCAACCGGTTCGCCATTTTCAAAGGCCATTTTATACAGATTGCCCTGACGCTGAACTTCAACTTCTACCCGGGTCGAAAGCGCATTGACCACTGAAATCCCAACGCCATGCAAACCACCGGAAAACTGGTAATTATCGGTGCTGAACTTACCGCCGGCATGCAGTTTGGTCATGATAATTTCAATACCGCTCTGGCCGTATTCAGGGTGAATATCCACCGGCATCCCACGGCCATTGTCTTCGACTGATAAAGAACCATCTTTATAGACCGTGACGGTAATCTTGTTGGCATGTCCTGCCAGTGCCTCATCGACAGCATTATCAATCACTTCCTGTGCCAAATGGTTGGGACGAGAAGTATCGGTATACATGCCCGGACGACGACGGACCGGATCCAGACCAGATAAAACTTCAAGAGATTGAGCCGTATATTGAGACACGTTATTCGGTTTCCTTTTTTATGCAGTCCAATAAAAACTGTAAGACGAACGGAATTTTTTCCGCAAAATCATCCATACCGTGACTGCCATGCGCTTCAGTCATCAGTATTGCAGGGGGATGCGCAGCACTATAATAACGATGTGCTTCACGATAATCCAAAACTTCATCGCCTTGTTGCAGCAGAACCAGTATTTTGTCTGCATCTTGTGCAACAGGCAGGGCCAATTGCTGGAGTTGTACCAGATCTGCTTCATCCAGACACCATTTCGGATGAACCTGATAAGGCAGTTGCTCATCAAATAGTTCACGAAACAGTTGCCATGGTCGCATTGCCGGATTGATCAGTACAGCAGGCACAGCATGCTGTGCGACCAGATGTGTCGCATAAAATCCGCCGAGACTGCTGCCCAGTAACGCCACATCATGCATCGATTCAATCAGGCCAGAAACATACGCAATGGCAGCCTTCGGTGACATGTTTAAATCGGGTAAATGTACCTGAATTTCAGGATACTTTGCACAGTAATGTTGCAGCAATTTCCCCTTGATCGAGTTCGAATTACTCTTAAAACCATGCAAATAAATGATATTCATGAACTACCAACAAAAAACCCATCAATCATCAAAATTTAATTTAAATAATGTGAAGTACACTACGTTATAAGACCAGTTAATTGCTTAAATTGTCTGACAAAAAAGCTCAAAATCTTCTCTCATTCTCGTTATTTTAAGCTGAGGCCCTCAAAATCAGGAAACTCAACAAGAAAAAGAATTTATACCGCGAAGTTCTTTAAAAAGAAAGATGGCACCACATGCGGCTCATTGAAAGGACAGGATCAGATGCCAAGTTTGACACCGTTACATGAAACCTATTGTCGATGGGATCGGACCCCGCCGAGTCAGGCCGATGTACTGGAAGGTCTGGCGCAGCTGGTGACTATGCGCTTTAACGATGTGATCCAGGAACTGGTCAAGAGTATTCAACGCGAAATCTTAATGAGTATTTTCGGTTTAAGTGAAAATAATTCAGAAAAGATTCAGAATATTCCTTCAATCGTGCGGCTCTATCAGATGTCTTATGACATGCTGTTTCATTATGGCAATACCCTGATTGCCCCTGCTTTGCGCCAGATTATTGAACGCTTTCCTAAACTGCACAATAAACCGCTGACACCTTCCTTGCATTTTCTGGTCAGTGTCTTAAATGGCATTATCGGGGATTATCTGCTGAAATATCAAAACCCTCTAGCCCTGCCGATGGTGATCTATGACCATTATGGCTCGCTGCAAAAAGGTGAGCTAAGCGGTCGTATCACTTTGTTTGTACATGGCTTATGCATGAACCATTTAGACTGGTCAAATCGCAAATATGAAGGCATTGGGGCAAAATTACTGGCGCAGCGCGACCGCAATACCATGCTCTACCTGAATTACAATACTGGACGCCGGATTTCTGCCAATGGTCGCAGTCTGGCGAATACCTTACAGGATCTGGTTGTTCGCAATCCTAGAATTACCAGTATTGACCTGATCGGGCATAGCATGGGTGGTCTGGTCTCTCGTAGTGCGCTGTTTTATGGCAAGCAGAATGTCTATAGCTGGGTCAATATGGTGGAAAATCTGGTTTGTCTGGGCTCACCGCATCATGGTGCAGTACTGGAACGTTTTGGCTTTAGCTTGCAGGACAAACTTGGACATTTTCCACTGATCCGGCTGCTTGGCCATCTGGTCAATATTCGCAGTAACGGTATTCTGGATTTGCGCCATGGCAGCGTCCGGGATGATGACTGGGAGCATAATCCACTTCGGATCGGCTTTATGGATGATCACCGTAAACCTGCCCCGATTCCCTCTCATATCGACACCTACCTGGTTGCCGGCACCATCGAGTTTGAAAACCGCAAGAACAAGACCTTGCATGTGATTGGCGATTATCTGGTCAGTATTAAAAGTGCTTTGGGCGAGCATCCCAATCCGCGCTTTCAGCTCAAAGTCCCGGATGCAAACAAGGCGATTTTCTATGGCCTGAACCATTTTGAAATTCAGTATCATCCGCTGGTGGCCGAGCAGGTGGCGCGCTGGTTCTATCCAAGTGTAGAAGATGAAGCCTTTGATCAGATTCATGAATATGTGATGGATCTGGACAGTCTGGAAGGCATTGCCCTGACCTAAACTCAAGCAAAATAAAAAAGCCCTCAATTGAGGGCTTTTTTATTAAATACGGAATTAATATTTATCTCTGAGTCGTTTAACCGGTGCCTTTTTATATTTACGCAGCAGTTGCCATAAACTGACCAGCAATAAAATACTAAAGAAGATCAAAGACCAGACAGGTAAGGATTGACCCAAGAAAGTCCAGTCAATCGCAGCACATTCACCCGAACCATTCAGCACCTGTTGCAGTACAGACTGCATCGGCAGGGTTTCCAGCCAGTATTCCAGACCGGGACCACAGCTCGGCACCTGATCCGGTGGCAGGTTCTGTAACCAGACATGACGCGCAGCCACGCCCACAGACCACAAAATACTGAGCGAACCCAGCAAGGCATACAGCCGCTTCATGAGATTAGATGCGGGATTATGCAGGAATGCGATCAGTGAGATGATCCCGAGTCCGATTAATCCAACACGCTGAAACACACAGAGCGGACAAGGCGCCAGACCTTGTACATGCTCAAGATATAAGGCAAATGCCATGCCGATGACAGCAGCCAGAAACAACATACCACTCACGAAGCGATAACCCCATTGCATGGTGAATCCTCTTATTTTTTATCGATATTGGGCTAAATAATCAGCAAAACTGACGCTGCTATCTTGCTCGAGTTGCTGTTGCTGCTGCAATGACTTTTGTGACATTTCTTCAAAATAAGCCAGTGTTTCTGGACTGAGCTGATGTTCCTCATAGACACTGCTATGTTGCTGGGCCAGATGTTGGCCAAAATGCCACATACCGCCCTGTTCACGTGTATCACCCACCACCAAGGCAGACAAGGTGGCATCCACTTCATCGACCCGGATCATCATGGTTTTTAATGCATCGGTATAGAGAGTACTGTCATAGGCCGAATTTAACAGCTTGGCCAAGGGGTGCATGCGTTGCAAATGCATGGCACACCAGTCTTCAATCGGATAAGACTGGCCATTTTCCATAATTGCGGCATTTGGCGCACGACCACGGTTCACTACTTCGGCCTGATTCTGTTCAATAATATCCTGTTCATTGCTGAGGAGCGCCGGACTGTCCTGCAATAAACAGTACAAGGCTACGACTTCGAGGAAGCCGGCCGTATCTTCATTAATGCCAATCGGGCTGTATGGATTGACATCGACTGCACGCAGCTCGACATAGGCAATCCCACGATTTTCCAGTGCCTGTGACGGCGTTTCACCTGCAAGCGGCACCTGTTTCGGGCGCACTAAGCTGTAATATTCATTTTCGATTTGCAGCACATGATCATTGATCTGGATCGGCTGGCCATTGGAATCATCTAATCCCAAACGACTAAACGGTTTATAGGGCGTTTTGACCGCTTTTTGCAGTCCGTCCAGATAGTCCTGCAAATTATTGTAGTGAATACCGAGCTGTTTCTGTGCAGAGTTTTGATAGCCAAAACGTCCCATACGTAGCGCAGTCGCATAAGGCGAATACAAGGTGCCTTTGACCAATGGCAGCAAGAAATGATCACGGCCAGTCATAAAGCACTGGCAGACCGCCGGACTGGCCCCGATCAGGAACATCACCAGTGGGGTCAGACGAATAAAGTTACGGATCAGGCCCATATAGCGATGACTGCGATAATCCTGCAAGCTCAATGCTTGCAGCGCCTCGTCCTGTTCCTGCTGTTGCAAGGCCTCGAACAGATGATCCGGGAAAGACAGGTTGTAATGCACACCTGAAATCGTCTGCATACGGCGGCCATAACGCACACCTAGACCATGACGATACAAGGTTTTAAATAAACCGATATTCGAGCTGCCATACTGTGCCAGCGGAATACTGTCATCGCGGCTGTCCAGCATACACGGCATCGACAAAGGCCAGAGCTTTTCATCATTTTCCAGATGACGATGCACAATCGCATGAATATCGCTGAGATAGTCCAGCGCTTTTTTAATACTGTCCTGTGGCGGAGTAATAAACTCCATCAACGCTTCAGAATAGTCCGTGGTGATATGTGGATGAGTCAAGGCTGAACCCAAGGCACGAGGATGCGCTGCCTGTGACAGGAAACCATCACTTTGCATACGCAAGCTTTCACGCTCGATACCACGCAGCATGCCTTTGATGAGTGACGACTCGACCCAGGTCGGTAATACATTTTGGGAAGTCGATTCAGGTTGACTCATTACAATCTCGCTTAAGGGGGCTAAATTATTAAATTAAAATCATCGGTTTAATCAGTATAACGTGATTTCGTGCCGGCATATGACAGGCTGCCTAGTTTTCAGGCAAACCATTGATTTTTAATTTGGCAAATTTTTAACACAAACTTCCTCTATAAGACATGGAAAATTTGTGATTTTATTAACAAATAGATGCTAATGAATTGTAAATATTATGAATTATCAAGATATTTTAGACTTTTGGTTTCATGCGGACAGCCAGCCCTTATGGTTTAGCCAAAGTCATGAATTCGACCAAAGTATTGCGCAGCAGTTCATGAGCACCCATCAGCAGGCAGCCCAGGCTGAACTTTGGGGCTGGCGTAAAACAGCAGAAGGTCGGCTGGCCGAAATTATTGTGCTAGATCAATTTTCACGAAATTTATTCCGTGATTCTCCCCAAGCTTTTGCCCAAGACAGTCTGGCACTGGCCTTGGCTCAGGAAGCCATCAGCCTGAACCTGGATCAACAGCTCAGTCCAGAACAACGTGCCTTTCTGTATATGCCATTTATGCACAGCGAATCCAAACTAATTCATGAATTCGCCTTAAAACTGTTTCAGCGTCTGGGCAATCCGACCAATCTGGAATTTGAGAAAAAGCATAAAGTTATTATTGACCGCTTTGGACGTTATCCGCACCGAAACCAGATTCTGGGTCGTGAATCGACCGATGAAGAACTTACTTTCCTGACCCAACCCGATAGCAGTTTTTAAGATTTTTTAAGACCGGCTGTCTGAACTGGATCATTGCATCAGGAGATCGAACATGAAAAACATGCTACTGGGATTGAGTATGATTGCTGCCATCAGCCTGACTGGCTGTGCAACCACACCCTCAAAGCCCTTAACATTTGATCAGTTAGGTCGCTACAGTACCACTCCCCTCAACAGCAACACTTACCGTATCAGCTTTCAGGCCCGTCCCAATATGAGCTTTGGCACAGCTGAAGAAATTACCCTGCTCAAAGCCGCACAGACTACCGTACAAAATGGTTTTCAATTCTTCAGAGTACTGAATGATCCAAGTAACCGCACCCAGCAACCTCCACGGTAAGCCATCGTCTATCCGGCGCCAAGCTTTTATCCTTACGGGTATTACCGCCGATATCCGGGATTCTGGCCAGACCCATTCTATGACCGTCCTTATACCGTGACTCTGGATCCTGCCCAGGTGGCTTATACCATTGAATGCTTCAAAGCCAATCAGGCGCCTCAAGATGCCTTTGATGCCCGCTTGATTTTACAGTCACTTGGGGCTAAATATGGTTTAAGTCCATCCGGTGCAGTGCTGCAACCGCAACCGGCCAATCCCTCCTGACAGGATGATCTATGCAGACAGAGAGTATCTCCCCGAGCTTACAACGCAGTAAACGTTTCGCGACCATCGCCCTGGTGGTCGCCGTACTGACCTGGTTGGCACTGATGGTGGCAGCCAAACTGCTACCTGAATATGTCTGGCTCATTCATATTCTGATGCTCTCGGCAGAAGCGGGTGTGGTCGGTGGACTGGCGGACTGGTATGCGATTACCGTGCTGTTTCGTAACCCTTTTGGCAGATTGCCCATTCCCAAGTTTTTACGCGACCATACCGAAATCATTCCACGTAATAAGGCTCGTATTGCAGAGTCGATGGGCCGTTTTGTGCAGGAAAATTTTCTTTCTCCGCAAATTGTACAACGCAGTCTGGACAGTACCGACCTGAGTCTGGCTGCAGGACGCTGGCTGGCCAATCCACAAAATAATGCCCAAGTGACTCAGGTCATTCAGCAAACGGTTCCTAAAATCTTTGAATTTGTCGGACAGGAACAGATTGCCGGCTTTATCCAAAGCAACAGCGTGCAATGGGTCAAAAATACCCAGATCAATACTCTGGCCAGCGAAATGCTGCATGCCGTTCTGGACAATGATTTCCATCAGGATGTGCTACAGCGCGGACTGGATGTGGTGCATGCCTGGATGACCTCGCATCCGGAACAAACCCGCGAGCTGACCCGTAACCTGTTTAAGGAAATGGGCGTGTGGAAACTGGCCAAAGGCGCCAGCTGGATCGGGATTGACGTGCAGCAACGCAGTATTGATTCCGTGATCGGGCGCGTTGAAGCCATGCTGGCCGATCCAGATCATCCGTGGCGACTTAAAATTGAGAGCATGGGACATAGCTGGATGTTGCAGCTGGCAGATAATGACAGTGAAGCCAGCCAGCGTCTGAATGAAACCAAAGATGCCTTACTGGATAGTCCACAGGTACTGAATTTTATCAGCGGTGCCGTGGTGATTTTATGTGATGCAATCAAGGCAGACTTGCAAAAACCTGATTCGGGTATTGCGGAAAATCTCAGAATTGCCATTCAACAGGTCGGAGAAAATATCATCTCGAATGCTTCGGTTCGTGAGCTGCTGAATAAACGTTTGAGCTCTATCGCGGTTGACCTGAGTGACCAGTACAGTGAAAAAGTGATTCGCTTTATCAGCGAGCGCATTCACGAATGGGATTCAAGCGAGATGATCGACAAGATTGAAAATGAAGTCGGCGGCGACCTGCATATGATCCGGGTCAATGGGGTCGTGGTCGGTGCCTGTATCGGTCTGGTGCTCGGGATCATCCGGGCGGCGGTGGAGCATTTAATTTAAAAATGATGCTATTCGCCCCATATAGCCCGACTTTTAAAATGCTCAAGAATTGACTCCAGCCAGATCAAATTTAAGATTTAAAAAATGATCATTTGGGTGACTGAGGTCCGGACATATCGACCAACAGCCCAGTGAATTTGCGTACGAATGGCAATAAGGTCACCACAATCGGAAAAGCAATCGCCCAGGAAATCATCCAGTTATGAAACCAGAGTGCCATAAATCCATCAATCCAGCCAAGATTACGCAGCATATTGATCATGGAAATAATGCCACTCATCAGGCAGGACAGGATAAAAGGCACAATAATCAATGCCCATTTTGCAGGGAGTTTAGGAATATGACCGATAATGGTCGGACGTTGTGATGCAGCCACGACATGCTCTTTTTACTGTTTTCAGATGACTAATATAAGCCAAATTCTGTAGGGTGAAGCATTGTTTTTTTCATCTGAAATGTTGAGCTGAAAACTGGTGTTATTTTCACGGGATTAATCCGTTGATTTTCCCTTTCTTTAGTCAAAAACTTCTGACGAAGTGATCCTCTACTTTTTATTCCCTAGAAATGCTTTTACCTAAACAGCCTGAAATTTGCTATATTTGCTGTTTTTCTGCGATCTCTATTTTCGACTGATTATGAATACGGCAATACAAGCAGCTCTCGATCATGCAGTGCACACTTTACAGGCACAAGGCGTACTCCCATCTGACTGGAACAATACAAGTAATTTGACGCGTACCAAAGACCGAAGCCATGGTGACTTTGCGTCGAATATTGCCATGATCGCGTCGAAAGCTGCGGGTATGAAGCCACGTGATTTAGCGGAAAAAATTCTTGCTGCCCTGCCTGAAGTGGCGGATATCAGCAAGGCAGAAATTGCCGGTCCTGGTTTTATTAACTTCTTCCTGAATGCTGACCAGCGCTTTGCAGTCCTTGATCAAATTCAGGCACAACAGGCGACTTATGGTCGTACCCAGGTCAATGCGGATAAACGTATCCAGGTTGAATTCGTGTCTGCCAACCCGACCTCTAGCCTGCACGTAGGTCATGGTCGTGGTGCCGCGTATGGTATGACGGTTGCGAATTTGCTTGAAGCGACTGGTGCTAAAGTCGACCGCGAATACTATGTCAATGATGCTGGCCGTCAAATGGACATTCTGGCGACTTCGACTTATCTGCGCTACTTAGAATTAACGGGTCAGGAACTGGTGTTCCCGAAAAATGCCTACCAAGGTGACTACGTTAAAGAAATCGCGCAAAGCATTATTGATCAGGATGGCGACGCCTATGTACGTCCTGTGGCTGACGTGTATAAAAACGTGCCTGAAGATGTACAGTTTGCAGCTGAGTTAGATGCAGATGGTAATAAAGTCGTATTGTCTGGCGATAAAGAAAAACACATCGATGGTTTGATCTTTAACTCACAAGCGTTAATTGGCACAGGCTACCGCGTATTCTTGCAAGCCGCGCTTAAAGCTATCTTAGATGATATTAAAGATGACCTGGGCGAGTTTGGTGTAACCTTCAATCAATGGTTCAGCGAAGAATCATTGACAGACAAAATTGAAGAAGCCTTACAGACCTTAGATCAGCGTGGTTTCCTGTATGAACTGGATGGCAACATCTGGTTTAAATCCACTGCATTCGGCGATGAAAAAGACCGTGTGGTGAAACGCCGTAATGGCCAGACCACTTACTTCGCGTCTGACATCGCTTACCACCTGAACAAGTTACAGCGTGGCTATACCGATATTATTGATATCTGGGGTTCAGATCACCACGGTTATATCGCACGTGTAAAAGCGGCCATTGATGCGCTAGGCTATGACTCGAAGAAATTAACGGTTCTTCTGGTTCAGTTCGTAAGTCTTTGGCGTGGCGGCGAAATGGTACAAATGTCATCCCGTTCAGGCCAGTTTGTGACCTTGCGTGATCTGCGTAAAGAAGTCGGCAATGATGCTGCACGTTTTTACTACGTAATGCGTAAGTCTGAACAGCACATTGATTTTGACTTGGATCTTGCTGTGTCACAAAGCAAGGACAACGCCGTGTATTACATCCAGTATGCACATGCCCGTATCTGTCGTATGTTAGAAAAAGCAGCTTCTACCAATGTCAACTTTGATGCTATAGCAGCACGTAATTTGGCGGCCAAGCTTGAACTTGATGCTGAAACTGAAATCCTGGCCAAGCTGGCTGCCTACCCAGAAATTCTGGTACGTGCTGCAAACAGCTATGAACCGCATCAAATTGGTAACTACCTAAAAGAACTGGCAGCATTATTCCACGGCTGGTACAACGACAATAAAGTACTCGGTGATGATGCTGAATTGACCCAAGCACGCTTATTGTTATCAGTGAACGTGCGTCAGGTACTGCGTAACGGTCTGGAACTGCTTGGCGTATCAGCTCCTGAGAGCATGTAAGCAAAACACTGTTTTGCATGCTCGCAAGGCGAGAGCTAGGCTCGAAGCAGAAATGTAAAGCACTGCTTTTACATTGATGCAAGACAAGAGCTATGCTCGAAGTGAGCATGTAAGCAAAACATTGCCGTTTATCTGCTGAGCAGACATTTTGTAACTTTAGCTATGTGCTTGAAGATACAGATAAATTAAAATTCTGTGTGATTTGTGATCTAGAGGATGACTTTTGTATCCTGATCACATAGGATGAAGTGATAGTAGGGGCATAACTGCTGTTATGCCTTTTCTATATGTCCCGATTAATAAGAGGAAAATCCCAAGTGTTTGGAAAAACGCAACGCGGTGTATCTGAAAGACCGAATAAGCCTAAAAAGCCACTTATTCCAACCTGGCTCGGCACACTCGTGATCATTTTAATCGTGTTAAGTTTTTTGATGGCACTGATGCTCTGGAAGCCATGGGAACCGGTTAAACCGAAAACTCAAACAAGTGCTGAATCTGTCCAAGAAGAAGATACCAACAAAGATTATCGTTTTTATGACCTGTTACCACAACAGCAAGTGACGCCGATTCCTGAACAGGCCGTCCCTGAAAACAAAAATCAGGATACGGTAGTGATTGTAGAAGCACCTCGACCTGAAGTGGCTACACCTGAGGCGACCACAACTGAGCCTGGTTTAGAAGCCAGCGAAGCACCCGTTGCCGCTCCGGCCAGTTATATTCTGCAAGTTCGCAGCTTTGATGATCCAGATCAGGCCGATGCCCGCCGCGCCGAAATTATTCTCAATGGTTTATCTGCCGATGTGGTACGCAGTGTAGAAAATGGCAAAGTCTGGTATCGCGTGGTTTCAGGCCCTTATGATTCTGCAGAAGCTGCAATTATCGCACAGCAAACCTTGCAGAATAGCGGGATCGATTCCATCGTCGTGAAACGGTAAATTTCTAGAAATAAAAAAAGCGCCTGATGGCGCTTTTTTTTGAACCTCTCCCTTGCGCAGCAGTGCTGCTCATGTCCTATAAGGAGAGGAAATCCCCCTTTTTTAAAAGGGGACTGAGGGGGATTTTTATTTATTCTAAACGAGAAAATATTTAATCCCTCCAACCTCCCTTTAATAAAGGGAGGGTAAAATCTTTAAACTGTATGCCCCAGCGCTTCACCCATATTCACCAAAGAATTGGCCTTGAATACGGCATCCCACTGCATTTTATTTTCTTCGAATAAAATCACTGCTGTTGAACCGAGGTAGAAACGACCCAGTTCTGCCCCTTTTTCCAGGAACAGATCATGCTGATTAAGTTCGATCCGGCCTGAAGGCTTCACTTTGCCGGTTGCCACGGTTTCAATACCCGCCACAATCATCGCACCGACCAATACCACCGCCATACGGCCGATTTCAGTATCAAACAGACAGACCATACGTTCATTGCGTGCAAACAGGCCCGGAATATTTTCTGCGGTCACCTGATTGACCGAGAATAGCTCGCCCGGTACATATAACGTTTCAGTCAAGGTGCCAGCAAATGGCATATGCACCCGATGATAATCACGTGGCGACAAATATACGGTCGCAAATTCACCGTTTTTGAATGGCTCGGCCAGTTGCGGATCAGCAATCAGTGCTTCAACGGTAAATTTCTGGCCTTTGGCCTGAAACACATCGCCATTTTCAATTTTACCCAGCTGGGAAATCGCACCATCTGCAGGCGAAACAATGCTCGTAGTATCTGGATCAACTGCACGGATACCTTCTTTTAGGGCACGGGTAAAAAATTCATTAAATGATTTGAATTTCAGGGCATTGGCCTGTTCAGCAATCGACATATCAATACCATACTGCGCCTTAAAGGCAGTAATTGCAGCAGTTTTGATAATCGGGTTTTCGCTGGCGGCAATTTTACCCACCACCCGAGACAAGCGATGTTGCGGTACTAATCGTTGAGCTTTAATAAAAAACTGTTGTTTTAAACGCGATGTGATGCTCAAGATGGCAGCTCCCCTGTAGCGATTGGACTATCGAGGCGGTTGCCCCATTCACTCCACGCACCATCATAGGCTCGAATTTTCCAGCCCAGTAAACGACCCAGAATATAGGCCAAACCTGAGCGGTGATGGGACTGGCAGTACACCACAACGGGTTGATTCAAATCAAAGCCCAGTTGTTCCAGACGCTGCTGAGTACGTGGTAAAGGCTGTAATTTTAAATGATTTTCGCGATTAAGGGCAGTACTCCATTCAAAATGACGTGCTCCCGGAATGTGACCGCCGCGTCGAGCCGCTAAACGTAGGCCAGTATATTCATCTTGCGTGCGGCAATCCCAAATTTGAACTTGTTGATTTTCAACCTGTTGGCGCAGTTCATCATAGCCAATCTGAAAATTCGCCTGATGCTCGAGATTAACCTGCAATACGTTCTTCACTGGTGCAAACTGCTCCTGACTGGAAGAAGTCGGCAAACCAGCACCGAGCCAGGCATGAATCCCACCATTCAATAAGCTGGTATTTTCAAAGCCCAGACAATGCAGGTTCCAGAGCAAACGCCCGGCCCATGCCCCGCCCTCATCATCATAAGCCACCACATGATGCTCAGGAGAAATATTCAGATAATCAATGAGAGCCTGCAAGCCATCCGCGTCCGGCAACAGTCCCATTGCCGTTTCTTCCTGACGCACCAGAAATTTAGGCTTTAAATGCAAGGCATGCGGAATATGCAGCTGCTCATACACAGAGGCACGGCTCAGGTCGACAATACGAAGTTTTTCATGGCCCAAATAGGGAACTAAATCTTCTGCCTCAATCAGCAGGCCAAAATTAAAAGCTGCAGCGGTCATCGTTATCATGGCTATTATTGGTCAAATCCTATTGATCTTAGCACAGCTGGTTTTTAGACTTATGCGCTTTCTTTGCAGATGATTAGCAAGATTTTAGCTAAACCCTAGTCTTAAATAATCTTGCATAAAAAAACCGCATCTGCATAGACACGGTTCTTTAAAATTATGAATTGTTCAAACTGACTTAGGCAGGTTCATTGATCTCAAAAACCTGACGTAAATAGGCTAGGAACGTATCATTATCGGTCATGGTTTTGCCCGGACTATCCGAGATTTTGGCTACTGACTGACGGTTACATTCCACCAGTTTCAGCACAATATTGAGTGGGGTTTGCCCCATATCATTGGTCAGATTGGTGCCAATGCCGAAACTGACCTGAAAACGGTCTTTAAAGTACTGATGCAATTTCCAGGCTTTTTCCAGATTCAGGCCATCACTAAAAGTCAGCATCTTGGTTTTGCTGTCTATTTTCAGCTTTTTATAATGCGCATAGGCCTTGTCACCCCATTCATAAGGGTCGCCACTATCATGACGCAAGCCATCAAACAGCTTGGCAAAGTACAGATCAAAGTCGCGCAGGAATGCATCCATCCCCACCACATCGGTCAAGGCAATACCCAAGTCACCACGATATTCCTGTACCCAGCTTTCCAGTGCAGATTTCTGGAAATTACGTAAACGTACGTCCAGCGCCTGAAAAGCTTGCAGGAATTCATGCGCCATGGTACCAATCGGGGTAATGCCCAGCTCTTTGGCTAACAGTACATTACTGGTCCCACGGAACACATGCGGTGCGGCTTTGTGAAATTCTTCGACCACATGCTTTTGCCAATCGAAACTGTAACGGCGACGCGTACCAAAATCTGACACCAAAAATGGTGGATCATTGGGGTTTTGTGCAGCATCATACTGTTTTAATAGCTCGATTTTGGCTTTTAAACGGTGTTCGCCTTCAGCCAACACTTCAGGCGTGCGAATGCGGCTGAAATACAGTTCATTGACAATCGCCAGTACGAAGATCTCGAACATCATCGCCTGAACCATCGGGCCTTCCACCACAATATCCAGACGGCCTTGACTGTCGATACTGGCCTTGATGAAACGGCGCTTGAGCTGGAACAGTTCCAGATAATCCACAAAATCGCTTTTGATAAAACGTAAGCTTCTTAAATATTGCAGTTCATCTTCTTTGAATTTTAGCTGACACAGCAGGTCCAGTTGATGATTCAGGTCATCCAGAATATCCGTCAGTGGATAGACTGTATCTTCCAGATTACGACAACGGAAATGGTAGACACTATGCGTTTGCGGAAACTTGTGTAAGACCACTTGTAACATAGTGAATTTGTACAAGTCAGTATCTAACAGAGAATGGATAATTGGAGCCATAACTAAGGGAATATCGCTGTGCTTATCTCTGCATTAAAGCATAAAAAGTCATGCAATAATGCAGGATTTACGTACAGCTGGCTGTATTTGCGACAAAAGTATCAGAAGCATAACCCGGTTTATTTCTGGGTGTTGGTCTGAGCTTTTTCCTGTTCCTGAATCAGTTTCTGTAGCTGTTTTTCCTGGCCAATGACCTTGGCAAATTCGGCTGTGGTCTTTTGTCCGGTTTTTTGCGCCTGGACATCACAGTCCACCTGACGCAACTGCTTGGCAATCGCAAATTCCATCTTGAATAAAGCCCCCATCAAGGCCGTATTGCCTCGATTGTCTCGAGCACAGCGGTCGGCACCATGTTTAAGCAAACTGCTGACTATCGCTTGATGGCCATAATACGTTGCCATCATCAGTGGCGTATAACCGTCTTTATTGCGTACATCGACCGGAAAGCCATGTTTTAAAAATTCGTTGATAACTTCGCTATTGCCAATTTTGGCGGCAGCAAAGAACAGGTCGACCAGTTCCTGTTGTGAGTTCATCTGAATATTGTCCACGCTTTTAGCGGGGGAGATCTCCTTCGCGACAGTCACGTTTGCGAATGCGGAACCTATCGTGAGAATACTGGCTAAAAACATAGATGACATAACTTTCATGATGAACTCCAGCAGAAATCGAAGGGAAATTTAAGTCTTGAAAGACTGAATTATCCTGAGATGAGATAAAAAACGGAGTGCCTGTAAAACTCCCCCTAGGGTGCAGGAAAGGTTTGGAGTATTACAGGACTTTTTGGAGGTGATGCGCTATGCCCTAGTCACCAGTTCCTCAAGACCAATCGGGATTAGTCTTTTAATTTTGCAGCTTTGGCTTTAACAGTCGCCAGGTTACCGTTTACCGCCTTGGTCATACGTGTACCGTAGTCCGCATCTGCCTTGTAGAAGTAAGACAACATGATGTGCTTGGTTTCTGAATCTTTCACTGCACCTAAGTCAGCAGCAAGGTTCATGATCAGGTCATCTTTCTCTTTGGCCGTGTATGAACGATACAGCTCACCTGCCTGTTTGAAGTTCTGCTCTTTCACGCCAATTTGCTGTACATGACCAGATAATGGAGTTTGAACCGCACGTGCTTTTTCAGTTGCAGCTTTTGGCTCTTTACGGCTTGGCTCATAGTTCACATCCGAGTCATGCTCAGAGATATTCATGTAGCCATCTTGGTTATTGTTGTTCACATTTACCACTGGACGGTTCACCGGAATTTGCTGATGGTTCGCACCTAGACGGTACATTTGTGTATCCGAATAAGAGAAGATACGGCCTTGTAACAGACGGTCTTCTGATGGCTCGATGCCTGGTACCAGGTTACCTGGCGCAAATGCCGACTGTTCAGTCTCGTTGAAGAAGTTCTTCGGCATACGGTTCAGCGTCAAAGTACCGACTTTAGTTTCTGGTACCAGCTCAGTTGGCCAGATTTTGGTTGGATCTAACGGATCAAAATCAAAGCTGTTTAGATCTTTAGGATCAATCACCTGAATATATAGATCCCATTTCGGGAAATTACCCGCATAGATGTTGTTATATAGATCATTGGTCAAGTGGTTGAAATCTTTACCCTGCTGTTCAGCCGCTTCTTTCACGTTCAGGCCTTTCACGCCCTGTTTAGAGCGGAAGTTGAATTTCACGTACTTGTATTCGCCTTTGTCGTTATACAGTTTGTAAGCGTGAACACCAAAACCGTCCTGTTCACGATAGCTAGTTGGAACACCTTGCTTGCCATACACATAAGTCAGCATGTTGGTTGCCCATGGCTGGCTCGACAGGAAGTCAAACACACGGTTAGCATCTTGGACATTCGTTACTGGGCTTGGCTTCATGGCATGAATGAAGTCCGGGAACTTGATTGCATCACGGATAAAGAATACCGGTGTCTGGTTACCGACCAAGTCCCAGTTACCTTCTTGAGTGTAGAATTTCAATGCAAAACCGTGTGGGTCACGTAGAGTTTCTGGTGAACCTTTACCATGAATTACGGTAGAGAAACGTAGGAAAACTGGAGTTTTAGTCCCCGCTTTGAACAACGAAGCGAGGGTAAGATCAGATAGATCTTTGGTCGCAACGAATTCACCATATGCCCCTGTACCACGCGCATGTACGACACGCTCAGGAATACGCTCACGACCAAAACGTTGTAATTTTTGTACCAGTTGAACGTCCTGAAGGAGTACTGAACCATTTGGACCCGCAGTGATCGAGTTCTGGTTATCACCGACTGGTGCGCCATTGTCTTTAGTTAAAGGAGCAGCTTGTGCAGCTGTGACAGTTGCAATCATTGCAACCAGTAATGAACGCTTAAACATTTCTAAATCTCTCAATTTATTACCTTTCCTGCATGGGCTAAGATACGCCAACACAATAAATAGATAAAACAGATTATTTTTATTAATTCAATCGCTTTAATGGATTTAAAAAAATTAATCAATTGATTTTCAGATATTTAAAGTTCATAAAAACAGCATCTCATACTGCTCCAGATTTTATTTTTGCTACAATCACGTCCATCTATCATTAGCAGTCCATATGTAAAATGCGTGCCTTATTACAAAGAGTTTTAGAAGCTAAAGTCGTGGTCGAGGGTGAAACCACTGGGGAAATTGAAAAAGGAATTCTGGTTTTTCTAGGTTTAGGTAAAGATGACAATCTGGAAAAAGGCAAAAAGCTGATTGATAAGATATTGAAATACCGTTTCTTTGATGATGAACAGGGTAAAATGGGCTGGAACGTTGCCCAGGCCGACGGTGGTTTATTGCTGGTTTCACAATTTACCTTGATGGCACAGACCCAGAAGGGTTTACGTCCAGACTTTGGCCCCGCTATGCCGCCTGCCGAGGCTAAAGCACTTTATGAGCAGCTGGTAGAATATGCCCAAAGCCAGTTTGAACATGTGCAAACCGGTATTTTTGCCGCCGACATGAAAGTGCATCTGGTCAATGATGGGCCGGTGACGTTTAATCTGGAAGTTGAATGATTCAGTAAAAAAGCCCTCGAATTGAGGACTTTTTCTTTTAAAAAATCTTTCATCCTTTCACCCCTCTTTGTGTTTCTCCCAAAGGGAGAAAGAAAAGGTTGGATGAAAGATTTTTAACTTATTTACCAGTTTTTTCTTTAATAAACTGACGTACCATTTTCACTTTTTCTTTGACTGGCTTTGGCAGTTTTGGTGGAATCATTTTTGCCACCTGGTTAAACCAAACCAGCAGGCCAAAGTCGCCTTCCATTTTAATGGTGCCACTTTGCATGCCGGTCATAAATGCCGTCGGGTCACCTTTGACCAAGGTCTTCACACCCTGCTCACTGTCAGCAAACTGCAACACAAAATCAGCTTTTTCAGCATCACCAGAAACGGTATCAATATGACCGTTATCCACAATAATCTGACGTGCCATACCTTCATCCGTACCAATCTGGATACGGAATTGACGCCCATGTACCAGTTCAATGAATTTTGGGCTGGTACGTGCCAACTGCTTCATACGTAAAGCTAAACCTGCGACCAGTAAGTCCAGCGGATCTGTACTCATATCAATAAGAGGAAGTTTTAACACAGGAATGGACGACAGTTTCATGGAGGATGCCTATTCTAATTGTACGAAAATTGACAAATATCCTAGCATAGTTCTGGGCTAGGTGGATTATGCAGTTTGTATCATATTTCCAAACTGAAAAATGCACCCGTGGGTGCATTTTTTTCATTACAACTTGTAGAATTAACGGCTTGAAAGCTGCTGCTGGTCGTCTTCATACACTGGCGTATGTTCGATGCAACGGCGTTTTGCCAAAGCACGCTCAGCACGACGATCTTCACGCAACAACAGGCCAGTCACCACCATCATGACCGCAGTTAACGCGCTCAGATAACTATACGTCATTGGTAGCTCAAACCAAGTTTGAGTTCCTACACGAATCACCTCGATCAGGCCCCATACCAGCATCCCGGCCGCCATAAAGCTTAACCAGCGACGATAAGGCGAGAAGAACACAGCAAGCACAGCTACAGCGACTAAACTGAAGCCCACAATCGTTGCTAAATGCGCTGTTACCATATAACCCCCTCCATCCAGATAGATAGTTCCCGCTTGATATTGCAACGCTTCTATCTATTGAATTTCGTTAAATCAATAAAATGAAATCTGTTGATTTGTATCTCTATGCCTGCATTATGCTGAGTTTTTTGCATAAAAAAAGTCCTGTCATCCAGCCTAACGACATAATTTGTCGCGATATTATATTGTCATTACATTTTTTGCTTTTCACATTTTTGTGGATCAATGACTGCGCCAATGTTGGCGTGTCATTACAAAATTATCAGTAGTTTTTTTAAGTGAAAAAATTATTTTTCCGTTTAAGATGATCGATGTTTTTGTAGCCACATTTCAGCTATTCCTTATATCACTCAGATCATAAGCAATAAAAAACGCGACCCGGAGGTCGCGTTTAAAATCAATCAAAGCCTGTATTTATGCACGGTTCAGGTCTTTATCATGTACACCGAGCAGATACAGCACACCGTCCAGACCGACGCTAGAAATCGCTTGATTGGCATTTTGGCGTACTAGCGGCTTGGCACGGAAAGCCACACCGAGTCCTGCAATCGAGAGCATTGGTAAGTCATTGGCGCCATCACCGACTGCAATGGTTTGTTCCAGGGAAATTCCCATCTCCTGGGCGATTTCACCGAGCAAGAGTGCTTTGCGTGCGCCATCGACGATATGGCCTTTGACTTCACCAGTGACCACGCCATCCTGCACATCGAGCGCATTGGCATGCACTTCATCAATATCCAGTTTAGTTTGCAGATATTCCGCAAAATACTGAAAACCGCCAGAAAGAATTGCAGTACGGTAACCTAGTGCTTTTAAAGTCGAAATCAGGCGTTCCGCCCCTTCGGTAATGGTCAGGCGCTCGGCAATTTTCGGAAGTACCGATGCGTCCATACCTTTTAATAAAGCCACACGGGCACGGAAGCTTTGCTGGAAGTCCAGCTCGCCTTGCATGGCACGTTCGGTAATTTCAGCGACCTGCTCACCAACACCGGCTTCAATTGCCAGTTCGTCAATAACTTCCTGCTCGATCAGGGTCGAGTCCATATCAAAGCAAACCAGACGGCGGTTACGGCGATAGGCATTGTCTTCCTGCACCGCAACATCGACATTCAGTTCATTCGACAGGCTGAGACAGGCCGCACGCATGGCGGCTGCATCCAGCATCTGTCCACTTAAACCAAACTGGACACAAGCACGTTTTGACCCTGCGCTCTGGCCATCTAAAACAGGGCGACCAGACAGGCGGGTCACAGTTTCAATATTAAAGCCTTGTCCCGAGACAATCTGGGTCACGGCTTGCAGATGAGAGGCATTTAATTCAGGGGCCAATGCCGTTACGATATAACGTGTGCGTCCACCCTCTTTGACCCACTGATCATATTCAGTCGCAGAGATCGGTTTAAAGCGCACAGTTAACCCGATATCATGTGCTAGAATCAGGATCTCCTTCATGGCTAATGCTGTCGCTATCTGGTCTTCAGAGGCTACAACAATACCTAAGGTTAACTGATTATGAATAACCGCTTGCCCTACATCTAAAATCTGTAAGGAATGGGCGGACAAAACCTGCATTAATCGTGTAAATTGATTAGGCTGGTCAGGTCCTAAGAATGATATAAGAATGATTTCTCGCATGAATTGACTCGGGTCTGAGCTACAACTATTGTTAGAATCATAATCGAAATTGAACAGAATTGCCTTGGAAGTTTACGTTGAATGCGCCTAGACAAGGGCTATTTGCTAGCCTATTGATTGTAAGTTTTGCTCTGCATACCTTTTTACTGGTATTGGCAACCACTCACCAACTGAATGAAAACCGTGCCAATCAGGGACAGCTGATCACCAGTCAACTGGTGACAGACAGCCTGTCTGAGCTTGAACCGCCCAACCGCGTTTCTCTGGCGTTGCTGGCAAATCGTTATGCCACCAATCCCAGTGTAGCTTCCATCCGGATTCTGGATGCAAAAGCTCAAGTTTTAGCCACTGGCGGACTGACCAAAACTCGCGAGGGTGAAGTTTTTGTCCGTGATGCGCTGCAAAACGAGAAAAAAGTCGGTGTGATTGAAATCACCCTGATTGAGCCAAGTATTGGTGAAATTTTGCGCACGCAATGGCTGGCGATTCTGTTCTCTTTCATCATTCATGGTCTGCTCTGGGTCGCTTATCGTGCCGTGGCACGTCCAAGTCGGACTGAATATCTGGCGCGCATCAATAATGAATCACGGTTGAAATTCGAAATTCAGAACCTGACTCAGGCATTGGAACAGGAAAAGCATAATGCGGCACTGGCGATTGCCCAAGCCCAACAGGCAGTGAAAAATAAAGCCAAAGAAAAAGAACATAAGCCGGCGGTACTGGAGAGCGATAGCCTGAGCTTAAACATCCAGTTCTACGATCCAAAACAATTACTGGATAGCGTGAATAAAACCGTTTCAGTGCCTTATTTCAATCTCTGCCAGATTTTCCTGAATAAAGCCACCGAACTCTGTGTGCAACGCTATAAATTGAATAGTTCTGATATTTGTACCGTACATAAATTTGATGAAAAAGGTGCCACCATTAGTATCGCGGCAGACAAACCGAATGCCCTGGCCTGCCTGACCATGATCAGTGCCGTGTTCCAGCTGCTTTCGGAAGTGCTGTATAAACGCTATCGTGAAGAAAAACGTTTTGTGCTACAAACCCGTAGCGCGATTGCCTCTAAAGTCGAGGAGATGCAGCTCAGCTCGGTACAGGCCGCTGAGCGCCTGACTCAGCATCTGGTCGCGAAAGAAAGTGCCTTACATGTACCGAACACCTTGCTGAAAGATGTGAGTGATCACTTCCAGCTGGTCAGCATGCCGAATCCAACCAATGTCCTGACCCGTCACGCTTTTGTGGTGAATGGGATGGATGCTGAAAGCGCCGAGCTGGCACAGACTTTTAGAACTGAAATTCTAAAATCCAAACAGTCCAAAGCCTCATAAATATCCTTGAATGTTTTAATTAAAAAAGCCGGATCCAACATCCGGCTTTTTTATGGGTACAAAACAAATACGCCAGTGTGTCTTGGCCTATCTCTTAAATTTTTAACTGTTTCTGTTCCAGCAGATATTGCTGGGCATTATAAGGCTGGGCCGGATCCTGACAGGGGACTTTATGCCACTGACCCTCGGCATCTAACTCCCATGCATTGTGACAATCTTTTAAATAGCTGATCAGGCCATCTTTATAAATCCGTTTTTTCAGCTCTGGATCCAGCACCGGGAAACAGGTTTCCACCCGGGAAAACAGGTTACGGCCCATCCAGTCGGCACTGGCACAATACAGTTTCTTGGCACCGCCATGTTCAAAATAATAAACCCGGGTATGTTCCAGGAAACGTCCTACGATTGAACGGACCTGGATATTTTCAGACATACCGGTAACTTGTGGAATCAGACAGCAGATTGAACGCACAATCAGGTCAATTTTTACCCCAGCCTGCGAAGCCTGATACAGGGCAGCAATCAATTGCGGTTCGGTAAGTGCATTCACTTTGATGATGATATGCGCGGCTCTGCCGGCCAGGGCAAATGCCTTTTCCTGTTCAATCAGTTTCAGCAATTCGCTATGCAGGGTAAACGGTGCATGCAGCAAGGCTTTCAGTTTGGCCATTTTCCCCATACCAGTCAGTTCCTGGAACATGCGGTGCACATCTTCACAGATATCCGGCTGTGTGGTCATCAGGCCATAATCGGTGTACATGCGGGCATTACCGGCATGATAGTTTCCGGTACCCAGATGCGCATAACGCAGTAATTCCTGATTTTCACGCCGGACAATCAGAATCATTTTGGCATGGGTTTTATAACCGACAATGCCATAGACCACGACCGCGCCGGCTTCTTGCAGGATATTGGCCACCATGATGTTAGATTCCTCATCGAAACGCGCCCGCAGTTCAATCACGGCCGTGACTTCTTTGCCATTCCGTGCGGCTTCTGCCAGCACCTGAACAATTTCCGAATCCGGACCACTACGATACAGCGTCTGCTTGATCGCCAGCACCGCCGGGTCCTTGGCCGCTTCCCGCAGTAAAGTAATCACCGGCTGGAATGAATCAAAAGGATGATGCAGCAGCACATCCTGCGCCTTTAAAATTTCAAAAATACTTTTCTGTTTACGGAAAATTTTGGGAATGACCGGACTAAAATGCGGATACTTTAATTCTGGACGCTCAAAGCTGGTACTCAGGCGGGACAAATTGATCGGTCCATCAATCCGGTACAGTTCCTGTTCCGTCAGATCAAATTCATCTAGTAAATAATCGATGATGTTCTGTGGAGAGTCATTTTCAATTTCCAGACGTACTGCACGACCAAAGCGGCGCGAACACAGTTCGTCTTTTAAAGCCACTGCCAGATCATCGACATCTTCCGACAGTACCAGATCGGCATTGCGGGTGACCCGAAAGGCATAACATCCGGTCGCTTTCATGCCGGGGAACAAATCACTGATATGCTGCTGGATGATAGCGGTCAGAAAAATCTGGGTGGTATTGTTTCCGGTGACATCTTCCGGAATTTTAATCAGGCACGGTAAGGAACGTGGTGCTGGCACAATCGCCATCTCGATTTCACGGCCAAAGGCATCTTTACCTTCCAAGCTGATAATAAAGTTCAGACTTTTATTCACCAAACGTGGAAAAGGATGTGAAGGATCCAGACTGATCGGGGTCAATACCGGTTGCACTTCTTTGGCAAAAAAGGCTGCAATCCAGGCCTTATGTTTTTCCAGAAGATCCTGGTATTGAAGAAACTGAATCCCTTGCGCCTGAAGTTCAGGCAAAACTGCATGATTCAGAACCTCATACTGCTTGTTAACTGTGGCATGAATGGACTGGGACAGTTGTTGTAGAACCAGCTCGGTAGGTACAGCATCAGGCGTCCGGGTAGTCGCATTCAGGTCTTGCTGTTTCATCAGCCCGGCAATCCTGATTTCAAAGAACTCATCCAGGTTACGGGAAAAAATAATCAGGAAGTTTAAGCGCTCTAAAATCGGTAAATTCGGATCGAGTGCTTGTGCCAAGACACGACGCTGAAATTCAAATAAGGAAAGTTCCCGATTAAAATAGGTCGCTGACGAATGCTGAAATTGTTCCATGCCCTCTCAATGCTGCTGATTACAGTCTGTTGTTTCACATCATTGAGGGGCGATCTTAGGCAGACTTCATGACACTTATGTTACAAAGCTCGATAAATCCATATAAATTAATATTCTAACTTTTTCACATTATAAAAAATCATGTTCTAGCTTGTTGTGTGCTGTCCTCAAACTGCAATTAGGTGTCTGTTTTTTCAGTTTGTCTGGCAGCCCAATAAGTGGCTAAAGCTGGTCCTGAAATATTATGCCACAGGCTAAAAATGGCGCTTGGCAAAGCCGTCATTGGAGATGCAGCAAAATGGGTTGCCGCCAAAGCCACACCCAGACCAGAATTCTGCATCCCGACTTCAATGGATACTGCACGACAGTCTATTTCTGCCAAGTGAAATATACGACTGGCCCAATAACCCAGTAAATAGCCCATACCATTGTGTAAGGCCACGATTCCTAAAATCATTAAACCGGACTCCAGAATCTGGGTTTTGCTGCCGGCAATAATCGCCGCGACAATTGCCACAATCGCAATTACAGAAATTAACGGCATGACCTGAATATAGGCCGTGACTTTTTGCTTGAGTAGCGCCCGTACGATTAAGCCCAGAATAATTGGGAATAACACCACCTGTAAGATCGACACCAGCATCGACCAGGCATTGATCTCAATCCACTGACTGGCCAACACATAGAAAATGGCCGGAGTTAAAATGGGCGCCAGTAAAGTCGAAACCGAGGTACAGGCGACCGACAAGGCAGTATTGCCCTTGGCCATATAGGTAATCACATTGGATGCAGTTCCGCCCGGACAGCAACCCACCAAGATTACCCCGATGGCAATCTCTGGTGGCAGCTGGAACAGCTTGCACAGCAAAAAGGCCAAACCCGGCATCACCATAAACTGGGCGACGACGCCAATCGCTACTGCCTTCGGACTTTGCAAGACACTTTTAAAATCTCCGACGGTCATGGTCATGCCCATGCCGAACATGATGATGCCCAACATCCACGGAATATAAGCCCGTAACCAGACAAAAACTTCAGGGATCATCAAGGCAATGCCGGAAAAAAGCAGCACTCATAAAGCAAAGGTTTTTTGGACAAATTGGCTAAACTGGAGCAAGGCTGACATGGGTTTCATCCAGGTGACATTAAGGGAGAAAAAGCAAGATAAAACAGGCACCCGTTGATGCCTGAATTTTTATATTCAAATATAAATAAGATCAAAGGGATATTAAGTTCTATCCCTATCCAGTGTTAAGCTGCTTGAACAATATCTTTCACATAGATACGTTTTACGCCATGCGACAGCATATCTTGCCAGGCATGTTGCAAGGAACCATTCAGGTCAATGCCCTTGGTGGCATCAGCAATCACATAGGTTTTAAAGCCCAGTTTGCAGGCATCGATTGCAGTCCAGGCCACACAAAAGTCCGTAGCAATCCCGACCACAAATACGGTATCAATCCCACGTTCACGCAGATAGCCGGCAAGACCCGTCGGGGTTTTCTGGTCAGCTTCCATAAAGGCCGAGTAACTGTCGATCTGGGAATGAAAACCCTTGCGAATGATGAGTTGTGCTTGCGGTAAATTTAAATCCGGATGCAGTTCGGCATCGCGTGTCCCTTGCACACAATGCTTTGGCCATAAGACCTGAGTGCCATAATCCAGCTGAATGCTGTCATAGGCTACTTTGCCGGGGTGGTTGTCTGCAAAAGAAATATGGTTATCCGGATGCCAGTCTTGGGTCAGGATAATATGCTTAAAATGCTGCCCCAATAGATTAATATTTGGAATAATCTGGTCAGCATTGGCTACAGCCAGATTGCCTCCCGGGGTAAATCCTCTTTGTACGTCTACGACCAGTAAAGCAACATTATTCTGCATCTGTTTTCATCCATTGAAATCTCGATTTATGCCCAAGCATAGCGCAAAATACCTCAGGATTTTTAGCTCTACGGTTAAAAATGGCATGACTGTGTATTCTCGGCATGTGTATATGAGCAGATCAATAGATTCATTGTTTTTGACAAATATGAGATGAGTTCCGGGCTTGTATCAAGCTAGATCTCTGCAAAAAAAATAAGTTTTAAGATAAAGTGATGAGTCTTTTTAATAATAAAACAGTGTATTTAATTCTTAAATTCTGAAAATAAAAAAGCCTGCAAGAGCAGGCTTTTTTAAATCGTTGAACCTTACACTTTAGTGCGGTTCACCAGGAACAGCATACATAATGCAGAGATGATGATACATGGGATCGCAGCGCTAATGACTCCCGCAGCACCAAAACCTGCTGTCAATAACTGACCGGCAATGACTGGACCCAGCATGGCACCGATACGGCCAACTGCAGACGCAACACCAACACCAGTACCACGCACTTCAGTCGGATACACGATACTACCGAAGGCATACAGTACACCCTGACAGCCAATCACGAAGGCACCGGCCAATGCGGCTGCCATATACATCTGGTTCAGCGAGCTTGCGCCATTCAGCGCCAACAGACCTGCCAGAATACCGCCGTACATCAACAGGATCACATAGGCTTTCTTCCAGCGGTCGGTCAGCATACCCAAAATAATCGTACCAATCGTCGCTGTCACCATGAAGTAGAATTGTGCAGTTGAAGCATCTTTACGGGTAAAGCCAAGTTCCATAAACAATGATGGCAACCAGCTCAACATGATGTAAACCACCATCAAGGTAAAGAAGTAGCTCACCCAGATACATAGCGTACGTAACAGGTTGTCCGAATTAAACAGGTCCTTGAATGAACCCTGCGGTGCAACAGCAAGTTCTGCAGCCGTTTTATTCTGTGCTTTCAGGTATTCCTTCGATTCAGGCAAAAATAACATCATCAGCGGAATGGCAAGAATCGGTAACAGACCACCGAGATAAAAAACATTCTTCCAATTAGCACCAAATTCAGTCGCTGCAATTAAAGACAAAATCGCTGCACCGACTGGCATACCGCAGTACATCAAGCCCACTGCACGGCCACGATTTTGTGGAGAGACTGCTTCAGAAGCAAGTGTGATCAGAATTGGCATCGCGCCGCCCAGACCTGCTCCAGCCAGGAAACGCACTGCCAGCAAGCTGTTAAAGCTATTGACCCAGACGGTACATAAGGTAAATACAGCAAATACTGCTGTCGACCAGATCAAGACTTTCTTACGGCCAATGCGGTCCGCAAATCGCCCAACAACCAGTGCACCCGGTAATAAACCCAGAATCCCTGCACTAAAAAACACACCCAACTGGGAACTATCGAGACCAAAATGCTCACGAATACCTGCAGCAGCAATTCCGGCTGCCTGAATATCTAAGCCTTCAATCACCGCAATCAGAAAACAGATCGCGACCGTGACGATAGCATGCTTATTGTCTGATTTTTCCATTGGATTATCCTTGTTCAATCAGCATTACAAAAGACAGCCATCATCTATGAGCCTGATTGCAGAAATAACTATCAATAAGTTGAACATTTTGCTTAGATATTCCCAAAGGAGTAGAGGCAGATAAAAATAGGATAAGACCAGATAAAGTCGCAAAAACACTTAATCAGAACACCATAAAGTTCAAGACTTAGAGTTTAAAGCTTATACATCAAGTTAAAAAATTAACCGATAAGAAAAAAATTCTCAATCTATTGATATTTAAAAAAGATTAGTCTTAGTCGTTTTTGACTTTATTTGTTTTGGTGCGAGAGTGCGATCAAGATGTAAGAGGTCTCAATTTATCCAATATAACTATTAATCAAAAATCAAAAGGCATAAAAATGGCAGATTTCAGCTGATCTTTTTGCACAAGCCTTATCATTATTGGGTTCATTTGGGGCAATATCCTCTTTTGTTTAGACTGGAGACATAACTTTGGTCTCAGGATTTTGCTTTATAAATCATCTTATTTATTACTTGATTGTTTCCAAAAGGCTTTGTATAAAGAATTCAGTAGCTTTTACTAAAGCATATTGTTCTTATGCGTTTGATCAGTCATAATTTGCATAAGCAATATTCAATTCAATGCAAATCTATTGAATTTGCTATAAATCAAAATACAAATCCATCCCAATTTATGTTTTCTCATTCCTTTCGGATGGACAAATAGGATAGTTTTTTAAAATGACTCAGCAAGCACAGACCATTCAAGGTTCCATAGTCGCAATCGTCACCCCTATGTTTGAAGATGGCAGCGTAGATTGGAAGGGTCTCGAGAAGCTGGTTGAATGGCATATTGCAGAGGGCACCAACAGTATTGTTGCTGTTGGAACGACAGGCGAAGCCTCTACTCTCAGCATGAGTGAACACACCCAGGTGATCAAAGAAATCATTCGTGTGGCCAACAAACGTATTCCTATTATTGCTGGTACAGGTGCAAACTCGACCCGTGAAGCGATCGAACTGACTCGCGAAGCCAAAGAGCTAGGGGCAGATGCCGCTTTACTGGTGACGCCGTATTATAATAAACCGACTCAGGAAGGCTTATACCAGCATTATAAAGCCATTGCTGAAGCGGTTGACCTGCCACAGATTCTTTATAATGTTCCAGGCCGTACCGGTGTGGATATGGCCAATGAAACCGTGATTCGTCTGGCGGATATTCCACAAATTATCGGTATTAAAGATGCGACTGGCGATGTACCGCGCGGTGCTGAATTGCTACAAGGCCTTGTAGGCAAAGATATGACTGTTTATTCGGGTGATGATGCGACTGCATATCAACTGATCGGACATGGCGCCAAAGGTAATATCTCGGTCACGGCAAACGTGGCTCCGAAAGCCATGAGCGAAGTGTGTGCCGCTGCCATTGCTGGTGATGCAGCCACAGCTGAACAGCTAAATGCTCAGGTTGCAAATTTACACAATATTTTATTTTGCGAATCGAACCCAATTCCTGTGAAATGGGCACTCCATGACATGGGCTTAATTGGTACAGGTATTCGCCTTCCATTAACACCACTTGCAGAACAATATCGCGCTCCGCTTCATGAAGCACTGGTAGAAGCGGGCGTTATTAAATAAAAGAGCACAAGATTATGCAATTACGTTTAGGACTTAGCCTTACACTTTCAGTATTCAGTTTGGCAGGTTGTAGTTCAATGGCCTTTAATAACGGCACTTTAGACTATAAAGAGACTACTACCCTGGAAGCTTTACAATATCCTGAAGGCGCCATGGTTCGTCCTGCAACGCCATTGTATCCTGCTCCAATAGTTGATCCACTTGCAATTGAACATGCACCGAAGCTTGAAAACCAGCGTGGCAACCGTTTTGCCTTGCCACGTCCACAAGCCCAGACTGAAAACTCAAATACAGCTGATCTGACCGAAACCAATACGGTGGGTAAACCACAGTTGGTCACTGACGGAAATCTTAATCCGCTGCTTAAAATTGAGGGAAATTCTGCTACAATTTGGCAATATACACTTGCCACCCTCAGCAGTCTGAATCATAGCATTGTTGCTCAGAGCAAAAATCGTTATGAAGTCACGATTAAGGTCGATCAGCAGACTTATGTATTAAGATTATCTTCTGTCGGTTCAAGTAATAACCTCGCTGTGTTCAATGCCGATAACAGTTTTGCCGACCGTGAAAAAGCCGCAGAACTGCTCAACCAGATTTACCAAAATTGGCCAGCCTAGACATTTCTAGGCATTTTTTTTGTAAAAGGTTCCCTCATGTTAAAACAAACCTTGCTCTATACTGGTAAAGCGAAATCTGTCTACACCACAGACAGTTCAGACCATCTGATTTTAGTCTTTCGCGATGATGCCTCAGCATTCAATGGCGAAAAAATTGAGCAACTAGATCGTAAAGGCAAGGTGAACAACCGTTTTAACGCCTTCATCATGGAAAAACTGGCAGAAGCGGGAATTGAGACCCACTTTGAAAAGCTACTGACTCCAAATGAAGTGCTGGTGAAAAAACTGGATATGATCCCGGTTGAATGTGTGATCCGTAACTATGCAGCAGGTTCTTTATGCCGCCGCCTGGGTGTGGAAGAAGGCAAGGAACTGACTCCTCCAACATTTGAATTGTTCTTTAAAGATGATGCGCTTGGCGATCCAATGGTCAATGAGTCACAAGCCATTGCTTTAGGTTGGGCGACTGCTGAACAATTGGCGAAAATGAAAGAATTGACTTACCAAGTGAATGACGTGCTTAAAGCATTGTTTGACGCAGGTAACATGATTCTGGTCGATTTTAAACTTGAATTCGGCGTGTTCCACGACCGTATCGTACTGGGTGATGAATTCTCTCCAGACGGTTGCCGTCTATGGGACAAAGACACCAAGAAAAAACTGGATAAAGACCGTTTCCGTCAAGGTTTAGGCGGCGTGGTTGAAGCCTATGAAGAAGTGGCTGACCGTTTAGGTATCGACCTGGACAACATCTAATCTGTAAATGCGCAGATTCAAAAAAACCGAGCTTTTTAGCTCGGTTTTTTATTTTCGGCTTTTAATCGGAAAAATAAATTTTTATTATTAAAATGATCGTTTTTACATCAAAAACCACATGCATTAATATTATCTCATACCAGGCAAATCAGTGAGTTGACGCACTTTACTCCATATTTGCCGACCAAATTTCTCCTCTACCCTCTAGGATGTTATCTCCCTCAAAAACATCCTACTTTCAGCCCAATTCGCCTTGAATTGGGCTTTTTTTTAATCTGTTCAATTAGTTGGGATACCCAGCTTTATTGCTGCTGTTGTTGCTGTTGCCAACGGCGTTGCTGTAAACGCTCCCCTTCAACTTCACGTTTATTACGTGCTGATTCATACAGTTTGGTATCCTTCAGTTCTGGCGGCATATATTCCTGTAGCACAAAATGCTCAGGATAATTATGCGGATACAGATAATCCACGCCATAGCCCTGCTCTTTCATCAGCTTGGTTGGCGCATTTCTTAAATGCAAAGGCACTGGCAAATTTGAAGTTTTATCTGCGAGTTCCATCGCCTTGTTAATCGCCAGATAAGTACTGTTACTTTTGGCACTGGTCGCCAGATAAACCGCACATTGTCCCAAAATAATCCGGCATTCCGGCATGCCTACGGCTTGCACAGAACGGAAACACTCACCAGCCAATAGCAAGGCATTTGGATTCGAGTTGCCGATATCTTCGGATGCGGCAATCAACATGCGCCGTGCAATAAACACCGGATCTTCGCCGCCTTTGAGCATGCGAGCCATCCAGTACAAGGCTGCATCCGGATCACTGCCACGAATTGATTTAATAAAGGCCGAGACCAGATCATAGTGCTGTTCACCGGACTTGTCATAACGGGCAATATTCTGCTGTGCGACTTTGACCACCACCGCATTGGTGATGATATTTTCCATATCCGCTTCAAAGGTACTAGCAATCAGATCCAGCAAATTCAGTGCCTTGCGGGCATCTCCTGCTGCGAACTGGATCAGGGCATCAAATTCTTCAATCAGGATATGTCTTTCCTGCAAGAAAGAGTCATTTTGCAAGGCTTGTGTCAACAAAGTCTGAATCGATTCAGCGCTCAATGCATTCAGGCTATATACCTGACAACGTGACAATAAAGCACTATTCACTTCAAAAGACGGGTTTTCAGTGGTAGCACCAATTAAGGTAATTTTCCCTTTCTCGACCGCATTTAATAAAGCGTCCTGCTGGGATTTATTAAAACGGTGAATTTCGTCAATAAACACCACTGGCGTCAGCAAATCGCCACCTTCTGCAATGATTTCACGCAGTTCTTTAACGCCGGTATTCAGTGCAGACAGGCTGATAAAAGGCCGGTCTACCGCTTGAGCCAGCAGTAAGGCAATGGTGGTTTTTCCGACTCCGGGTGGTCCCCAGAAAATAATCGAAGGCAGATGACCCTGATCAATCATCTGGCGTAAGGGCGCATGTTCCCCCAGCAAATGTTCCTGCCCGATAATCTGTGTAAGGTCACGTGGCCGTAAACGTTCTGGAAGCGGGATATGACTATCTGACATGTTATTATTGGCTCAAACTAAATTATGATCTCATTCTAACATCCGCAGTTTTGATTCCAAGAATGCAAACATCAAGCATAAAAAATTAATTTATGTAGATATCCTCTATTTTTTTAATTCTGAATGAATTAATCTCTGTAAAAGTGAATAATTTGAACATGATTAATTGTGAATTAATTACAGTGTAATTTTCATATTGTTTATTCTAATTAAAAGAAACTTATCTCGCCCCTTGGGCACTTTTGGGTTGTAGTGGTGAATGCATGAAGCATGATAAATTTGAACAGGGAGCTGTGAGTCGGTCTAAGCCACTGACGTCATCATCACTGATTGCACCCCACGTTCACTTGTCTGAATCGGTTTTGTTAAAAAATCTGATCGATGCCTTACCGCAACCCTTGTGGGTCAGCAACAAACAACATCTGCAATATTTTAACGATGCCATGACTGATTATCTTGGCATGAACCTGAATGAACAGGGCCATCTGCAATGGCAGAGTTTTATTCATACCGAGGACTTGCAGCTATTTTTAGCGCAGTGGCATGCTGCGCTGGATCAGCATCAGAATTTTGAAACCCAGTGCCGGATTAAACGCAGTGATACCCATTATCGCATGTGTACCCTAGCCGTAAAATTTCATCATGAACCTGAACATTTGCTGCAATGGGCCGTTTCCCTGACCGATGTGCATGATTATTTTGAAATCCAGCAGCAACTGTCTCAAATCGTTTCAACCCAGGAAAATATGCTGGATGCCAGCGCAGACTGCATCCATATTATCAGTCCTGAAGGTCAAATTCGGCATAGTAACCAGTGCTGTGGCCTGATTGCGGAAACCGAAACCGTCGCGCAGGCTCAGGACAGTTCATTGTCCTGGTTGAACCGTTTAGCACCTGAAGCCCGAAAATCCGGACAACGCGCACTGAAACAGGCAGCCCTAGGCTTAAATAGCCGTTTTTCTAGTAAAATTCAGAGCAAAGACCAGCCGATCCAATATTGGGATCATCTGCTGACCCCGATTCTGGATCAGCACAATATTACCCAAAGCATCCTCTGTGTCTCACGCAATATCAGCCAGCAAAAAATTGCAGAAACCCGCTTAAAAGAAGCCATTAAACGAGATGAACTGACTGGTCTGTATAATCGCAGTACCTTCTATAAAACCTTTAAACAGGTGCTATGGAAAGCGCAACAACAGCAGACCAAGGCGGGTCTACTGCTGATTGATCTGGATTATTTCCGGCACATCAATGACACCCTGGGTCATATTGCTGGCGATCATCTACTCCATGTTCTGGGTCAGCGTTTCCAGGCCTGTTTCGGCCCGAATACCATTGTGGCCCGTTTGGGTGGAGATGAATTTGCGGTTCTGGTGAAAAATCTGGAAAGTGAAGAACAGCTGCTGGCCACGGCGCAACTGGCCTATAGCCAGCTGGATCAACCGATCAATTATATTGGCGACAGTATCAGCAGTGCCATGAGTATTGGCTGTGCTATCTATCCACGTGATGCATTAAATACTTCGAACCTGTTGAAATGTGCCGACATTGCCTTAAATGATCTGAAAAATAGTGGACGTGGTGGCATTCGCATGTTTAGTCAGGACATGTGCGGCTCACTGGAAAATATGACCAGGCAGCTGACCCTGGCACGCAAGATTATTCTGGCCGATCAGATCATTCCCTACTATCAACCCAAAGTCCGTCTGTCTGATGGTGTGGTGATTGGTTTTGAAGCACTGTTACGCTGGCAAGATCAGGATCAGCAGGTGCAACTGCCTTCCGAGATTTTTGCTGCCTTTCAGGACTATGAGCTGGCCTCACGTATCAGTGAAACCATGCAACTGAAAGTCTTTGCCGATATGAGTCGCTGGCAGGCCCAAGGACTGGATCTGTTACCGATTTCAATCAATGCTGCACCGGTTGAATTTTTGCGCGATGACTATGCTGAAAAAATGTTGGCCCGCCTGTCCAATTTTGATATTCCTGCGCATAAGGTGGAACTGGAAATTACTGAACAAAGCCTGTCCGAGCATGGTGCCAATTATGTGATCCGGGCCCTGAACCTACTGAAACAGGCCGGAATCCAGATCTCACTGGATGATTTCGGCACCGGGCATTCTTCACTAACCCGTTTACAAGACTATCCGGTGGATTGCATCAAAATTGACCGCAACTTCGTCGAGCGTATGAACAGTGACCCGTCCGCCTTGGCGATTGTCAAAGCCATTACCCAGATTGGTTCCAGTATTGCTTTGGATGTTCTGGTCGAAGGCATCGAAAATACCGAACAACTCGATACCCTGATCCATTGTGACTGTCAGATTGGACAAGGCTTTTATTTCTATCGTCCGATGGCCGGTGCTTCGGCTCAGGCCCTACTGCAGCCGGCAAATCAATAAACGAATCACGCAGGCAGATTCAACGCACCCAGCGTACGATATAGTCTTCGATGTCATCTTCATGAATATCGGCTTCACTCAGGCAGCGCCCTGCTGCCGACTTGCGTGCCTGAATCACACTTTCCCGTGAACCGCTAATCAGATAATGCCAAGATGGCAGGCTTTTACCCTGCTCTACCCGACGATAGGCACAACTCGAAGGCAACCAGTGAATCGTTTCCAGCTTCTCTGGCGTAAGCTGAATACAGTCCGGCACATATTGCAGGCGATCCGGATAATTGGAACAACGCGCAGTGCTACAATCCAGTAGTTTGCAAGCCACTTTGGTATATGCGACTTCCTGGGTATCTTCGTCTTCCAGTTTAATCAGACAACATAATCCGCAACCATCACACAAGGCCTCCCACTCGACTTGCGTCAGTTCAGCAAGTGAATAGTTTTTCCAGAATTCGGGACGTAAAGTATCGCTCATGATCAGGTCGGCACATTCAAAAATCAGCTTATTATAGCAGCCCGAACCCTGCAGACCTACCGCCTCAAATTCTTATTACTATCACGTAAACTATTGTTAAATCATAGACAGTTCATCAACAAAACACTAACAGTCGCTGGAATCGTTTATTTCTATACTAAATTTGAAAATAAAAACACATGGAGAATATATATGTTTCGCTGGGCTATTATTTTTGCTGTTATTGCATTAATTGCGAGTCTACTTGGTTTCGGTGGCGTCGCAGGCTTGTCTAAGGATTTTGCAATTATCTTGTTGGTAATTGCGGTGATTCTTGCGATCGTTGGTTTTCTTTCGCGCGGCAAGGTTTAGATTTACGCTAGACCTTTTCAAAGCAAGTGTTAGCTTTCAAAAAAACAAGAGCCTTCTGGCTCTTGTTTTTTTATGGGTATCTTTAATGATCTGTTTTGATCAAAGATACTTCTTTCAATATCAACTTAAGGCTTTAAATGACGTGGTCTAAAACCTGCCACCAGCAAGGCTGCAACATACGCCACCACACCGACAACACATAAGATCACCACTTCTAAAACACGCATCCATTGCGACACATCTGCGTTATACCAGCTCAGGGCAGAGGCCAGAGCCGCAATCATCACCACATTGGCAAACATGAATTGCAGGAAGATTTTTTTCCAGTGCGAACCAAAACGGAAAATATCACGCTTATGCAGATAGTAATAAAGCAAACCGGCATTGACCATCGCTGAACCCGTTGACGCCAGCGCAAGGGCCATATGCTCTGCTTCCCAGTCAATCAGCTTGAAGAAACCGATAAAGATCACGTTCAGAATCGCATTGGCTGCCACAGCCATCAGACCGACACGCACCGGGGTTCTGGTATCCTGCTTTGCATAAAATCCGGGTGCAAAGACTTTAATCAACATAAAGGCAATCACACCACCGCTCATACATTGCAGTGCCAAAGCCGTCATCTGGGTATCTTCAAAGGTGAACTGACCACGTTCAAACAGAGCCTGAATAATCGGAGTCGACAGCATAAACAGCGCAATACTGGCGGGTAGGCCTGCCATCACAATCACTTTAGCTGCCCAGTCCATCATGCCACGGAATTTTTCTGGGTTCTGTTCAGTATGCCGTGCAGATAAGGACGGCAGAATCACGGTTCCAATCGCAACACCGATCAGACCCAGCGGCAATTCGGTCATACGCTCGGCACTATACAGCCAGGACACCGAACCATCCTGCATGAACGAGGCCCAGATGGTATTTAATAGCAGGTTAATTTGCGTGACAGATACACCAAATAATGCCGGCAGCATCAACTTCATGATGCGATCTACGCCTTCATGCTTGAAGTCAATTTTCGGTGGAATCAGCAGATTTTTACGCCACAATTCAGGAATCTGGATCGCCAGCTGTAAAATACCGGCAATGATCACTGCCCAGCCCAGCGCCATAATCGGCTCGGCCATATAAGGCGTAAGCCAGAGCGCTCCGGCAATCATCGCCACATTCAGCAAGACCGGTGCAAATGCCGGGGTACTGAAAGAGCCATAACTGTTCAGAATACTGCTGGCAAAAGCCGTCAGTGACATGAATAGCAAATAAGGAATGGTCAGGCGGAACATGTCAGTCGCCAGAGCGAATTTTTCAGGGTCGCTATGGAAACCGGGCGCATAGATATACATAATCAATGGCGCAGCAATGATCGCGACCATGGTCAGCGTGGTCATCACCGTGGCCAGACAGCCAAACACCCGGCTGATCAGGATCTGGACTTCGGTATGCGTGCGACTGGTTTTATATTCGGTCAGTACCGGAATAAACGCCTGTGAAAATGCGCCTTCGGCAAATAAACGCCTGAAAAAGTTTGGAATACGAAATGCGACTACGAAGGTATCGAAGTCTTTACCAGCACCAAAGACATTCAGTAAAACAATATCTCGAACCAATCCCAGTACGCGTGACAACATGGTCATCGCACTGACAATAACGGTCGAACGCCAAAGCGCCATCCTATTCACCTAATGTATAAATTTGTGGCTATTGTAATGAAACTTTTGTCAGAAGTTCATTGCTTAATTTCATCCCGCAAGCAAGCTTGAGGTGTTTTTATAATGCTGTAACTGTGTACGAAAATCAGCCCAGTTAAAATACGGTCCTGGATCGGTCTTGCGACCCGGCGCAATATCCGAATGTCCGGCGATATGCTGCTGAATCTTAGAATAATGCTGTTGCAGACAGGCCGTGACTTTTACCAAGGCCTGATATTGTTCAGCTGAAAAAGGCAAGTCATCACTGCCTTCCAGCTCGATCCCGATCGAATAATCATTACATTCTTTTTTGCCCAAATAGGTCGAGCGGCCGGCATGCCAGGCACGGTCATTGAAATTAACAAATTGCAGTACTTCTCCCGTTCTTAAAATTAGCAGATGGGTCGACACCTGCATCCCTTCAATGGTTTGAAAATAAGGATGTACGGACCAGTCCAGCTGATTCTGAAAAAACTGTTCAATATAACCACCGCCAAACTGTGAAGGTGGCAGGCTGATATTGTGAATCACCAGCAATTGAATCTCGGTCTGTTCTGGCCGCTGATTAAAATTGGGAGACGGGATTTGACGTGCACCGATTAGTTGCCCGTCCTTGACCTGAAACTCAGCTGCCTGTTGCATAAAACCGTTCTCCCCAAAAATAAAATCTGCAAGATCAGCATTGCAGCCGGCTTCATGCTAAAACTTTCAAGGAGAAATCTCAATTCATCCCAGCAAACTGGATGAAAAATCGCTCATCTTTTATGTAACGGTGCTAAGATAAGGCGCAATTTTCACGGCTTAAAAAAGATACGGAAATACTCATGCGCATATCTCAAGCTTTGCTAGACCAGTCAATTCAGATCAATATTCAACAAGCACTTTCAGAAGATATTGGTGACGGTGATATTACCGCCCTGCTGACCCCTGAAGATGAACAGGCCACTGCCACCATCATCAGCCGTGAAGACATGGTCTTGGCTGGTCAGCCTTGGGTGAATGCCTTGATTCAGGCCTATGATCCAAGCATTGAAGTGAGCTGGCTGAAAAATGATGGCGATCATGTTCAAGCCAATGAAGCATTTTTAAAACTGGCCGGATCTGCGCGCAGCTTACTCACCGTGGAGCGCCCTGCGCTAAACTTTGTCCAGACGCTGTCTGCGGTTGCGACTAAAACCTTCCATTATGTCAAAGAGCTGCAAGGTTTAAACACCAAATTATTAGATACCCGTAAGACGCTGCCGGGCCTGCGTATCGCACAAAAATATGCCGTAGCCATTGGTGGTGGTCAGAACCATCGTCTGGGCCTGTTCGATGCCTTTTTGATTAAAGAAAATCATATTATGGCAGCGGGTGGTATTGCGCAGGCGATTGCCAAGGCCCATCAAATTGCACCGGGTAAGCCTGTCGAAGTTGAAGTCGAAACCTGGGATGAGCTGAATCAGGCACTCGAAGCCCATGCTGATATTGTGATGCTGGATAATTTCAGTCAGCAGCAGATGATCGACGCGGTGCAACATGTGGCCGGTCGCTGCAAACTGGAAGCCTCAGGTAATATCACCATTGATAATTTACGTGAAGTCGCGAGTACCGGAGTAGATTATATTTCCATGGGCGTGCTGACCAAAGATCTCAAAGCCATTGATCTGTCGATGCGTTTCAATGCTTAAGCCTAGATGGGATAGATGACCGTAGAGGGTGCGAAGCACCCTTTTTTTATTTTTAGAAATTTTTTTTGCGTATATTTTGCTCAATTTTCTATTTTAGACCTTAATCATCATCGTCATCCCGATTACCTCGGCGATCGCGGTCATCATCGTCACCATCACGGTCGTTATATCTTCCGTTATCCTCATCACGATCCTGATTTAACACTGAACGCTCGTCATCTTCACGATTATTGCTCCAGTCGCAGGCAGTTAACCCAAACACACCCAGCAATGAAATTGTACAAAGCCACTGTTTCATGTCGCATTCCTCATTGTGATCTCACCTGATCCAATATCAATGCAAAACCGGTTCAGATATAGCCGATTCATGTCGGCTTTTTGTCAGAAAGTTCTTAATGCAGTTTTTGAACAATATAGTTGCAGAGTAAAATTTCAGGCATAAAAAAACGCATCCGGAGATGCGTTTATTAACATGGAATAGATTACCAGCCTAAAGCTTCTTGCTGTTTTTTAACCAGTTCCTGAATGCCTTTCTCGGCCATTTCCAGCATGGCATTCGATTGTGCGCGAGTAAATGGCTTATCTTCTGCAGTGCCTTGAATTTCAATAAATTCACCGGCCTGAGTCATCACCACGTTCAAATCGGTTTGACAGTTTGAATCTTCTTCATAGCAAAGATCCAGTAAAACTTCATCTTTAAAAATACCCACAGAAACCGCAGCCACCAAACCTTTTAATGGATCATGTTTGATTTTTTTTCTTTCCAGCAAGACGTTCATGGCATCGACCAAGGCTACCGCAGCACCGGTAATCGCTGCAGTACGGGTGCCACCATCGGCCTGAATTACGTCACAGTCGATAGTAATGGTATTTTCACCGAGTTTTTTCAGATCGACCATTGAGCGCAAGCTACGACCAATCAGACGCTGAATTTCCTGGGTACGGCCACTCTGTTTGCCACGTGCCGCTTCACGGTCACTACGGGTATGGGTTGAACGTGGCAACATACCATATTCAGCAGTTACCCAGCCCTGGCCCTGACCTTTGAGGAAACGCGGTACAGAACTATCCACACTGGCAGTGCACAGTACTTTGGTATGACCAAATTCAACCAATACAGAGCCTTCCGCATAACGTGTATAGTTACGGGTAATTTTCACTTCACGTAATTGATCTAATGCTCGCTGGTCGATACGCATAATAAGTCCTGTATGGGTTCAAAATAATTGCGGCTCAGTATAGCAGAAGCCTTTGCCAAGATTAGGCAGCCGGGTGATTCATTTACAAAATCAATGCATCAGCTCGTTATGAGATGTCAAAATTCTGCCGATCTGTGGCACTACGCTTTGATTTAATTTTTGCTAGACTAAAACTCCCTATAAGGGAAGCCGGTGATAGGAAACCCATTTATGTCCTTACGTGAAGATCGCAAGCAGCAAAGTCATCAGGCACTACTCGATGCGACACTGGCATTCAGCAATCAGGGCCGCGCTTTCAGCACGATCAGTCTGCGGGAAGTTGCGAATGCAGTCGGAGTGGTACCGACGGCGTTCTATCGGCACTTTCAGGATATGAACCAGTTGGGTCTGGAATTGCTGGATCAGGTTGCGATTCATATCAAGGGTGTACTCAATCAGCTGGGGCAGGCCTATCTGTATCAGCCGAATACCCGAACCCAAACCGGGCTTGAACTGTTTTTTCAGGCCGTCGAATACCATCCTGAACCCTGGATTTTTTTTGTTGCAGAACGTTGGGGCGGTTCAGACGTGTTACGTGCCGGCATTGAACGAGAAATTCATTTTCTGGCTGAAGATGTCATGCATGAACTGGCCAAGATGCAATCGACCCGACATATTCAGGCGCCACAGGACTTGCAGGCATTGGCACAGATGCTGATTGAGCTGTCCCTGAACTGGGCCATGGGCTGGATTCATCTGCAGCATCAGGCTGATGCAGAGCTGCGACGCGCCCAATCCAATGCATTTAAAACCCAAAGCGTGCTACAGATGCAGCTCTTGCTACGTGGCATTTTGCACTGGTACCGGCGACCTGCCAAAACAGTTGAAACCGCAAGTCCTGTGCTCAATGAAGCGGTCATTCCTCCAGTCTAAATAAAAAAACCTGCATCATGATGCAGGTTTTTTTAGTGATCGTCAGTTCAGACTTATTTGGCTTTACGCTCTTTTTCGATCAGGTAATTCACCACCTGAATGACTTTGGCATCATTACCCTGCACAATATATTTACCATTCACGGTCACTGCCGGAACACCACTTAACTGATACTGAGCAGCCAGATTTTTGGCTTGGGCAATTTTCGAAGTGATCGGGAAAGATTTATAGGTGCTGTTAAATTTCGCTTCAGAAATACCATAGCGGGTATAGAACTTGGCCAGTTGTGCCTGTTCTAAAATTGGACGTTGCTTGTCATGAATATCATGAAATAATTGTAAATGTGCTTTTTGACGCACACCCAATGCTTCAGACACATAATAAGCACGCGCTGCCTGTTCCCAGAGTGGATTCATTGCAGCCGGCGTACGTACAAAACGTACATCTTTTGGTAATTTTTTCAACCAGCCCTGCATATGTGGTTCAAGCGCGAAACAGTGACCACAGCCGTACCAGAAGAATTCACGTACCTCAATTCTGCCCGGTTTTTCGACTTTGACTGGTTTTGCAACCACCTGATAGTCCTGACCTGCCACAAAATTGGCCATAGCATTGCCTGAAAAGGCCAAAACAGATGCGGCAACAGCGCCTAAAAGGAATTTTTTCATTCGGATTATCGTCCTCTAAATCATTATGCTTAGTTTATGTGTTCACTATAAATCAATTATGCCGGTTTCGTTTTCATTCTGTGAACTTTTTTGCTGCTTTTATCGCTTTTTCTGCCAGAATCGCTACACTAAACCATCGAACTGATTTGCAAGGTTTTAAATCAGTTTCTCTGGCCATTCGGCACATATATATTTTTAGCTAATCATGACTGATTGAGGTGACACCGATGTCGCAATTGAATGTTGATCCACAAGAAATTGCCAAGTTTGAAGCATTTGCAGCTATATGGTGGGATCAGCATTCCGAGTTCCGCCCCTTGCACATGATTAATCCACTGCGTTTAAACTGGATTGATGAACATGCCGGAGGCCTGAGCGGCAAAAAAGTGCTGGATGTCGGCTGTGGTGGCGGTATTCTGGCCGAAAGCATGGCGCGACGCGGTGCCGATGTACTCGGGATTGATATGGGCGCAGCCCCTTTAAATGTGGCACGCATCCATGCCGAACAGGAAGGTGTGAACAATATTGAATATCGTCAGGTGCCGGTTGAGCAACTGGCAGAGGAACAGGCTGGCCAATATGACATCGTGACCTGCATGGAAATGCTAGAGCATGTGCCAGATCCGGCATCGATTATTCAGGCCTGTCACAAGCTGGTCAAGCCAGGTGGTCATGTATTCTTCTCGACCATTAACCGTAATCCAAAGTCCTATTTATTTGCGATTATCGGGGCAGAATATGTCTTGCGCATGCTGGCCAAAGGCACCCATGATTACAGCAAATTTATCAAGCCGTCTGAACTGGCACATGATATTCGTAACGCTGGTTTAAAGCTCAAAGACATGACCGGTCTGCACTATAATCCGCTGACCAAGCGTTATTGGCTGGCACCGAATGTTGATGTGAACTACATGGTTTATACCGTGAAAGATAGCGCAGCAGAGACCACAGCATGAAAGCCGTTTTATTTGACCTAGATGGAACCCTGATTGATACCGCTGCCGATTTTATCCGAATTATCCAGCAGATGTGCCGTGAAGAAGGCCGCCCACTGGTTGCACCCGAGCTGATTCGTACCCAGGTCTCCGAAGGCGCTCGCGCTATGGTGAAACTGGTTTATCCGGAACTGCAACTAGAAGATTCGGTCTTTCTGCAACACCGTCAGCGCTTTCTGGACATGTACGGCGCAGATATTGCGGTCGATACCGATCTGTTTGATGGCATGTATCCATTACTTGAACAGCTAGAGGAAAATGACATTCCTTGGGGGATTGTGACCAATAAACCGCGCTGGCTCAGTGAAGCTTTATTGCAAGCGCTGAATTTGAGTGAACGCTGTGCGGTACTGGTGTGCCCTGAAGATGTCACCCGCACCAAACCTGATCCTGAACCGATGTATCTGGCAGCCAAGCAACTGAATCTTGCCGCGGAAGACTGTATCTATGTCGGAGATCATCCCCGAGATATTGATGCCGGCCGTCATGCCCAGATGCTGACCATTCTGGCTGCTTATGGTTATTTGCCGTTTCAATACAAAGACGATTTAAACGCCTGGCAGGCCGACCATATCGTGCATACTGTGGCAGAATTACATCAATTGATTCAGACACTGGTACTGAAGCAGCATACTGCGGTATCTTGAACGCTTAACACTAAATAATAAGAAATGAGGAGGTAGATAATGAAATATTCAGCATATCAACCTCGCCCCGATCTGCTCAAGGATCGTATCATCCTGATCACAGGTGCGGGCGATGGCATTGGACGTGCAGCAGCAATCAGTTATGCCTTGCATGGCGCAACTGTGGTGTTGCATGGGCGTACCTTAAACAAACTCGAAGTCATTTATGATGAAATTGAAAGTTTGGGTGCGCCGCAACCTGCCATCTTGCCGCTACAACTATCAAGTGCTTCAGAACGTGATTATGAGCTTTTGCTTGATACGCTAGACCGTCAGTTTGGTCGTCTGGACGGTATTCTGCACAATGCCGGCATTTTAGGTGAACGGGTTCCCTTGGCGGATTATCCGGTCAACGTCTGGGATGATGTGATGGCGGTCAATCTGCGTGCACCCTTTGTCATGACCCAGGCCCTGCTGCCGCTATTATCCAAATCTGAACATGCTTCAGTGGTTTTTGCCAGCTCAGGTGTAGGCCGCGAAGCCCGCGAACGCTGGGGTGCGTATTCGGTTTCTAAAATTGCTATTGAAGCGGTAAGCCAGTTATTTGCCAAAGAGCAGGTACATCCGAATATCCGTTATAACTGCATCAATCCCGGGGCAACGCGGACTGCCATGCGCGCCAAGGCCTATCCGAATGAAGATCCGAAAACCCTGCCTACCCCCGATTCAATCATGCCGGCTTATCTATATTTGATGGGTAATGACAGCCTGCATATGAATGGCCAGAGTATTGATGCACAGGATTAAATTATTCTGTCTGTCATTCAGGGAGCAATCGCTCCCTTTTTATTTCATTTTTAGTCATATTCAGCGCATAAATCTTAAGTAAGTTCACCCCGCTCGCATTGAGTTTCATTAAAATAACAGCATACTAAGCCCCACTATATTTCACTCGAGTGCATCATGACTGAATTAAACAATATTACGGTGACCCATTTAGACGATGGCATGGTGTCGCTGCTGATTGATCAACAGCCTATTTCAGAGAAATACGGCACCAAGTTTGAAGCCAGTATCGTGGATGACATCAAAGCACTCGAAAATGCTCAGAAACTCAAATTGTTCGAGCAATTTGTATTTTCACATCAGGATCTGAATTTTGAACATGCCTATTATTATGTGACTGGCATTGAAAAATTAGACGACAGTTATCGTCTGGCCAAGCATTTTGTTTATCGCATTAAAATTGAAGGTCAGCCAGAAATCGAACATGTCATCAGCAATCAGGGCAAAGCCATGACGGCCGAGGATGTACGTGCCTTTATTCAGGCGCATGTGCAGAAATCACTCAACGATTATACTGACCTGAACTACGCTTATTAAAAGTCGGGTCATTTAATAATCTTGGGCACTTTTCGATAAAGTGCCCTTTTTTTCTTAAAATCCTGCAAAAAATAACAATAAATCGGATTTACATATTAAATATATAAAATTATACGGTTTTCCAAATTAAACTGATTGGACTATGCTTTCTTGAATCACAGATAGATCAAATCAGGAGCGCAGCATGGCTGACCAAAAACGTAAAATTGAAACAATTCACCGGATTGAACAGTTGCAGTTATCTGAAGCATTGATTGTGGCACTCGATGACGCCCTACAAGCTGAATCCGTGGCTGACGCGATTCAGTCCTTACAAGGTTTGGCAGAGCAATGGAATTAATCTCAAACTAAACCGGCAAAATTCTTTGTCGTTTCATTAAATCATGAACTTTTTTCTCGCTGACTCAATGCTGTTTTTTTGAGCTAAATCATCGATTTTCGCTTGCATGTTGGCCCTTGCTTTGATGAGATAAGGACATGGCTCGGTAGGCTACTTTATAGAAGTGATGCCGTCGCATATAGTCATGTAAAAACATGACATCATCATAATATCTCTGCATTTGTTATAAAAATTGTGCCTGTTCTTCACAGTTTCTCTGCAATTTTTCCGTACATTAGGTGCTGTAGAAGATGAACAATTTAATGAGGGTTCAACATGAAAAAGGTTTTGGTGGCACTGGCAATTTCTTGCAGTACATTCATGCTGAGCAATGTCGTCATCGCTGCCCCTCATTTCAATGATGAATCCCGTATGGATTCACGTCATGGTCATGACAAGAAGAAAGCCCGTGAGTTCCGAGAGGAAGATCAGCAGGATAACCGCCGTATGCGTGAAGAACGCGGGGTGAAACGCCTGCAACAGTTACGCTGGCAGCCGGGTTATGTGATGCCGCAGCATTATCGTGGCAATGGCTATAAAGTTGAATATAAAGACCATCGCCTGCCTCGACCTGACCGCAAGCAGCAATGGTACAAAGTCAATAATGACTATATTCTGGTGGATTCTGAAAACAACAGCATTATCCGGATTGTGGGTGACTAGTTCATAAGTGCATTCAAATTTAATCTTCTTTAAGGCCCAACGATGTTTGGGCTTTTTTATTTCACTGGCTGAAAATTTTCAACCCAAAATCTCGCGGCTTTTCCAGTTTTCAAACTGCGTGATTCATCTACTAAATTTCTTCATGAATTTAACAATTTAACTAAATAGCCCTCACGCTTTCTATGTACTTGTTCGCTAATTTAGTCTCATCGAAATTAGATATACATCTTAAGGTGAGAGCCATGAAAAAAGTCTTAACTACAATCGCGTTATCTCTAAGTGCTTTGTTAGCTACTTCTGCAATGGCAGCACCACAGCATGACTCGCGTTATGACCATAATCCGCATAAACCGGCGCCACACTGGAATGCCAAAGACAGCAAGAAATGGAATGACGACCGTCGCTGGAATGATGACCGCCGTCATAACAACCGTATGGTCAATCCAAGCCGTGACTGGCGCGTAGGACAAACTTTACCTCGCCAATATGACAACAACCGTTTTGAAGTGAGTGATCGCGAAGCACGCCGTTTACCAAATACCGGCCGTTTCCAGCAATGGTACAAAGTCAACAATGACTACGTTCTGGTGAATGAACGCACCAACAAAATTGTACGAATCATTAACTAAGCTTTCTCCATTACTGCTCGTCTTGCAGACACCTGAAGTCCCCTTCAGGTGTTTTTTTATATCTGCATTTCCACTTGCATTTTTTTTCATTAGAATCAAAGCTGGATCTTCAATCATTGAAATGGGCACAGCATGACTTCAGCGGAAACGTCACAAAGCACAACCTTGCAATATGTGCACTGGTTTCGCCATTCTGCGCCTTATATCAATGCGCATCGCAACAAAACCTTTGTAATCATGTTTGATGGCGAAGCGGTCTTAAATGATAACTTTCAGCATATTATTCACGATATTGCCTTATTACATTCTTTGGGCATTCGGCTGATTCTGGTACATGGTGCACGTCCGCAAATTAACCAGAATCTGGCTCAAAGCCAGATTACGACGCCTTTTTACCAACAGCGTCGGGTGACTACGCGTGAATCTTTAAGCTGTGTGATGAATGCCGTTGGCTCAATCCGTCTGCAAATTGAAGCACTGCTGTCTATGGGACTGGCCAATTCGCCGATGTATGGCGCCCGGATTGATACCGTTTCAGGGAATTTTGTCACCGCCAAGCCGTATGGCATCCGCGATGGTATCGATTTTCAGTTGACCGGTGAAGTGCGCGCGGTTGATACCGATGCGATTCAGCGCCATCTGGACAGTCATAATATTGTGGTGCTTGGCCCGACCGGTTATTCCACTACCGGAGAAGTTTTTAATCTGCTGGCTGAAGAAGTTGCTACCAAAACTGCGATTCGCCTTAAGGCAGATAAACTGATTTTTCTCGGTAAGCAGCATGGTCTGATGGACAGTAACGGCCAACTCAAACGCGAAGTGACACCGCAACAACTGGATGATTTTATTCCGGTCGAACAAGATGCGCTTGAAAGAGGACTACAATTGAAAGCCGCACAGGAAGCCTCAATGAACGGCGTACATCGGGTGCATCTGATTTCTTATGCCTATGATGGTGCCCTGCTGGAAGAGCTGTTCACCCGGGATGGTTCCGGAACTCTGGTCACCGACGCGCATTATGAAGAAGTGCGGATGGCCGATATTCAGGATGTCGGTGGCCTGATCGGTTTGCTGCGTCCACTGGAAGAAGAAGGCATTCTGGTCTATCGTTCGCGTGAACGCCTAGAAAATGAAATCAACCAGTTTGCCGTAATCGAACGGGACGGCATGATTCTGGCCTGTGCCGCCCTCTACCCGATTCCGACGACAGGGGATGAATTGCGTTCTGCAGAAATTGCCTGTGTTGCGGTACATCCCAGTTATCGCAAGTCTAATCGGGGTAGCCAGATCCTGCATTATCTAGAAGAAAAAGCCAAAAGCATGCAGATTCAGCAACTGTTTATTTTAACTACCCGCACCGCGCACTGGTTTCTGGAACAAGGCTTTGAACCGGCTTCAGTCGATGACCTGCCGGATGCCCGTCAGGCATTTTACAATTATCAACGTAATTCAATTGTTTGCAAAAAGTCACTTTAAAGTGGCTTTTTCTTTCAGTGCTTTAGCTTAATTTTAGATAAAGATATCTGGCAATCTCGCTTTAAATTTTAAAATTCTATTACTCGTTTTTGGCTAAACATATCAATAGATTAGATTTAAAAAAATAACTATAAATTTCATAGGTTTGATTAATTTAAATGTTAAATCTTCATTTTTATATAAATCACTTTTCTGCATAAGTTTTGCGCTTTTTTATTTATCTTTTTTCTTCATTAGAAATTCCTGAATAGTTATTTTTTTAGAAAAACAAAAACGATTAGCGTGTGTCTAAGTTTTCATTCACTAGCTTTTCACTTTCGGGAGTTTTGATTCATGCGCCAATCTCATGTTCAGTTTTTAACAAAGACTGCGGTACTCGGTACCGCGATGGCTGGTGTCATGATGCTTTCAGGCTGCTCGAAAAAAGAAGAGACCATTACCCTGAATATCGGTTTCCAAAAATACGGCATATTACCTATTTTAAAAGAACGCGGCACGCTGGAAACCAGCTTAAAACAGCAAGGGGTCAATGTGAAATGGGTAGAATTTCCGGCCGGCCCACAACTGCTTGAGGGCCTGAATGTTGGCAGCGTCTCTTTTGGTGAAGCCGGTGAAGCACCGCCAATTTTTGCCCAGGCGGCCAACTCAAATCTGGTCTATGTGGCCAATCAGCCGCAAGCGCCTAAGGCAGAAGCCTTAATTGTACCGAAAGATTCGCCGATTCAGTCTATTCAAGATCTGAAAGGCAAACGGGTAGCCCTGAACAAAGGTTCAAATGTGCATTACCTGCTGTTAAAAGTTCTGGAAGCCAACAAGCTGACACTCGGTGATATTGAAGTGATTTATCTACCACCTTCCGATGCACGTGCTGCATTTGAACGTGGTGCAGTTGATGCCTGGGTCATCTGGGATCCGTTCTTTGCAGCTGCTGAACATCAGATTGGTGCGCGTGTCATTGCCAGCGGTGAAAATGTGGTGAGCAACCACCAATTCTATCTGGCAGATCGCAAGTTCGCAGAAAGCCATCCTCAGGTGGTACAGGCGGTTGTCAATGAACTAAACCTGACCACGGACTGGGTCGCAAAAAATCAGGACGCTGCCGCTCAGCTCCTGCAAAAACCGACAGGTCTAGCCGTCGATGTCTTAAAAACCTCTATTTCACGCATGGGCTTCGGTGTTAAACCCCTCACGACTGACGTGATTCAAAAACAGCAACAGGTCGCCGATGCGTTTTATGCGCAGCAGCTGATTCCACAAAAGCTGAATATTGATGCAGCAATTATTAAATAACAGCAGAATAATTCGAGAATAAAGATGAGTCATATAAAAACAGTTTCTTATATCAGCTTAGCGCTATTGAGCTTTAGTCTGACTGGCTGCCAGAAACAGGAACCACAGCAAACGGCTGCCGCAGAAACCACGTCAGCGCAACAAGTTAAAACCATTGCGATTGGCTTTCAGAAATCAGCCTTAAATCTGCTGGTGGCACGTGATGAAAAGCTGTTAGAACAACAATTTCCCAATGCCAAAATTGAATGGAAAGAGTTTCCGGCAGGCCCACAAATGCTGGAAGCCTTAGCAGTCGGTGCAGTGGATTATGGCTATGTGGGAAATACTCCGCCTATTTTTGCACAGGCGGCAGACAAAGCCCTGAGCTACGTGGCCTTTGAAAAAGTGGCGGGAAATTCTTTGGCCGTGGTCGTGCCGAAAGACAGTGCCATTCAAAATATTCAACAATTGAAAGGAAAACGGATCGCGGTGCAGAAAGGTTCAAGTGCCCATGAACTTCTGGCCAAAACCCTGGAAAAAGCCGGATTAAGCTGGTCAGAGATTCAAGCCGTCTGGCTTCCCCCTGCGGATGCACGTGCTGCTTTTGACAAAAAAGCCATTGATGCCTGGGCAATCTGGGATCCCTTCCTGGGTGCAGCCGAGTTCGACAGCAAGGTTAAGGTGCTGATTGAATCTAGTGACTTTCCACAAACCTACTCCTTTTATATCGGCAATCCCGAATTTATTCAGAAGCATCCGGATAGCCCCGGGAAGTTTATCCAGGCTTTAAATGCATCTGACCAGTGGATTCTTAAAAACCAGGCTGTAGCTCTAGATATTTATCAGAAAAGTACCGGTCTGAAAACGGATGTAGCGAAGATTGCATTTGAGCGTCGTCTTAAACCTTCGCCGGTACAACCATTAACGACGGAAGTGATCAAAGCTCAACAGAATATTGCCGATCTCTTCCAGCAGGTTCAACTGATTCCCAAAACCATCAGCGTCCAGCAACAGATCTGGTCGCCAGCGGCCACACATTGATGAGCAAACAAGATCATTTAATTTAAGGAATATTACATGAAAATTTTCTGGTTTATCCCCACTCATGGCGACAGTCGTTACTTAGGCACCAGCAAGGGCGCACGTGTTGTAGATCATGCCTACATGAAGCAGATTGCCGTTGCCGTGGATAATCTTGGTTATGAAGGTGTCCTGATTCCGACTGGCCGTTCTTGTGAAGATCCATGGTTAACTGCAGCCAGCCTGATTGATGCGACCAAAAAATTAAAATTCCTGGTGGCATTGCGTCCAGGCGTGACCACGCCGGCACTGGCTGCACGTATGGCCGCGACCTTTGACCGCTTGTCTAATGGCCGAGTACTGCTGAATCTGGTGACTGGCGGTGACGAGCAGGAGCTAAAAGGTGATGGCGTCTATGAAGATCACACAACCCGTTATAAAACGGCGACCGAATACACCACCATCTGGCGTGAAATTTTAAAACGCTCACATACCGGTGAAAGCTTTAGTTTCCATGGCGAACGCTTAAGTGTCGATGATGCAAAATTGCTGTATCCACCCATTCAGCAGCCGCATCCGCCTTTATGGTTTGGTGGCTCATCGGATGATGCCATTGAGCTGGCCACGGATCAGGTCGATACTTACTTGACCTGGGGCGAGCCACCGGCAGCAGTCAAAGAAAAAATTGCAGTGGTAAAAGCCAAGGCTGCAGCTAAAGGTCGTGAACTGAATTACGGGATCCGTTTACACGTGATCGTACGCGAAACCAATGAGCAGGCCTGGGCGGCGGCTGAAGAACTGATTCAATATGTGGATGATGCCACTATCGCTGCAGCCCAAGCCAAGTTCAAATCCATGGACTCGGTCGGTCAGCGCCGTATGGCAGAACTGCACAATGGCGATCGCAGCAAACTCGAAGTTTCTCCAAACCTCTGGGCAGGTGTGGGTCTGGTTCGTGGTGGTGCAGGTACGGCACTGGTCGGCGATCCGGAAACTGTCGCTGCACGTATCCAGGAATATGCCGATCTGGGGATCAGCACCTTTATTTTCTCAGGCTATCCACATCTGGAAGAATCCATCCGTTTTGCAGAACTGGTATTCCCTTTACTTCCACTGGAAACCCAGCAAAAACTCACTCAACCAAACTTGACCGGTCCATTTGGTGAAATCGTGGCGAACAACTACACACCGGACGAGAACAAGCAGGCTGAGAAAATTAAGGAGTCTGCTTAATGTCAAAAGTCGTTTCCGTTGAAACCCTGACCCCAAAGCAGGTTTCACGTGGAACAATTCTGGAGCAGCATCTGCTGCCCTGGCTGGTTCCAATTTTCTTGATTGCAGTTTGGCAAATTGCCTCTAGCACAGGCCTGCTGGAAAGCCGGATTCTGCCTGCACCGAGTGCCGTGGTTTTAGCCTTCTGGAATTTATTGCTCAGCGGTGAACTGTGGACGCATGTGCAAGTCAGTGCAGGACGTGCCATCAGCGGATTATTGGTAGGTGGTGGTTTGGGCCTATTGCTGGGTCTGTTAAATGGTTCATCCAAAACTGCCTCTACCCTGCTCGACACCACCTTGCAGATGATCCGCAATATTCCTGCACTGGCACTCATTCCCCTAGTCATCTTATGGTTCGGGATTGATGAATCTGCCAAATTGTTTCTGGTGGCGATTGGGGTATTTTTCCCGATTTATATCAATACCTATCATGGGATTCGTTCCGTCGATCCGCAATTGATCGAGATGGGCAAAAGCTATGGCTTAACTCGCTGGCAACTGTATAAAGAAATTATTCTGCCGGGTGCGATGCCGTCAATTCTGGTCGGACTGCGTTTTTCTCTAGGTCTGGTCTGGGTATTGTTAATCGTGGCCGAAACCATTTCCGCCCAGTCTGGTATTGGTTATATGACCATGAATGCACGTGAATTTTTGCAAACTGACGTGGTTCTGGTAGGTATTTTATTGTATGCCCTGCTCGGCAAACTGGCCGATGTTCTGGCCGTGGCCTTAGAGCGATTCCTGCTGCGCTGGCATGCCGGCTATCAAAAATAAAGAATAAATGAGGAGCATGTGATGACTGATCTCAGTTTAGGGCGTCATGCCAATGACCCGATTGTGCCACTGGACCAACCTGCGGCAGAGATCAATCCTGCTGCAGTGATCGGTGCCGAAATTATCATTGAACAGCTGCATAAGTTTTACGGTTCGGTCAAAGTTCTGGAAGATCTGGACCTGCATATCCAACCTGGTGAATTTCTGGCAATTGTCGGTCGCAGCGGTTGTGGTAAAAGTACCTTATTGCGCCTGATTGCCGACTTGGAACAGCAAAGCTACGGCGAAATCAAATTCAAATCAGCCCGGCATATCCGTGAAGGCATTACTGCCGATGATATCCGGGTGATGTTTCAGGACCCACGCCTGCTGCCTTGGCGTAGCATCGAACAGAATGTACAGTTAGGCTTGGGCAAAGAGCAGCATGCCAAAGCCTCGCAAATGCTGGAAAAGGTCGGACTCAAAGAAAAAGCCGGACTGTGGCCTTCACAGCTTTCTGGAGGACAACGGCAACGTACCGCCTTGGCGCGGGCATTATCGCATCAGCCGCGTATTCTGCTACTGGATGAGCCACTCGGCGCCCTGGATGCCCTGACACGTCTGGAAATGCAGAACCTGATTGAACGTCTCTGGACCGAGCAAGGCTTTACCGCCATTCTGGTCACGCATGATGTCAGTGAAGCAGTGCAATTGGCAGACCGGATTATCTTGCTGGACAAAGGCCATATTGCCAAAGAATTTAAGGTCAATTTGCCACGTCCCCGGCAAAAAAGTGTGACATTTGCAGAACTGGAACAGCAGGTCTTGCAGGCAGTTTTAGCGACCTGAATACCCAATCCAACCCAAAATCGGGCATGGTTTTGGGTCTTATTCTTATAAAAAATACTTTTATCTCCATAAGAATACATTTTCATCAGATTCATTTCAGTATTATTCCTCTCTTGCATTGATGAAGAAAAAAAATGAATAAATGAAGTATTTTCAGAAACTTGAATTTTTCTCTTGGTGTAAATGCATTTAGCCTGTTTTAAATATTGATCTAGAGAATAAATCATCATTATTCAAAAAATTAGCCTGTGACTGTGTGCACAAATCTGATGATTTGCCGTACAATTGAGGATTCCCTTTTTCATTGTTTTTTATATTTGCTAATGGAACAAAAAAAGAGTACTCAAAAACGCAATCAGCTGCTAAATGCTGCACTAGACGTATTTTCCCTATATGGTTTTAATGGGGCAAGTCTGGATGAAATCGCACAAATTGCAGAAATGCATAAGTCGAATATTTTCTATTATTATGAAAATAAAGAAGCCCTGTATGTCGAGGTATTAACCACCGTTCTACAAAAATGGCTGGCGCCTTTACAAACCCTGGAAGCTGAACTTGAACCTGAAGAAGCGATCACCAATTATTTGATGCAAAAAATTGAAGTGTCGCGTACCCAGCCTAAAGCATCTCGTTTATTTGCTTTGGAGGTGATTCAAGGTGCACCGCATATTCTGGAAATTTTAAAAGGTCCACTGAAAAAACTGGTCAAGCGTAAAGCCAAAGTGATTTCCAACTGGCAAGAGCAAGGCAAAATTTCTGCAGATATTGATCCTGAGTTACTGATTCTGAATATTTGGGCGATTACCCAGAACTATGCAGACTTTGCCACTCAAATGGAAATGGTCACGGGTAAAACTTTGCGTAACCGCAGCATGCAGCAACGCATTATCCAGCATACGGTACACATGATGTTATACGGCGTGATTCCACGCACGGATAAATAAGCAAGCGCTTCTGATTGGCACACGACCATAGCTGCTATGGTCGCCGAGCAAACTTAACTTTCCTATTTATTTTACCATTTGATATAAATCTAATAATTTTTTCGCACCCAATAACAGATTTTCTTCCCAATCCAGATGCGCAGTCTCATTGGCTCCATCACTAATGTATTTCACTGAAATCAGCCGAACGCCCAGCTTTTTACAGACTTTTGCCAAGGCATAGCCTTCCATATCGACCAAATTACACGCCACTTTTGAAATACCGGTTTCAAAGCTGTCGCCTGTCCCACAAATTCCTTTCGGCAAATGGTCAAAGAAAGAATCCAGCTCAATGGCACCCGGGAAATGCTGATCCATCGGGGTCATGCCGATCTCAAAGCCAAGGGGCGACACATCCATATCACGCTGTACAAATTGCGTGACTTCGACCAGTTCATGCGCATTAAAATGCGAACTTCCCGCGCTGCCCAAATTCAATAAGGTACTGCAACCGGTGTTCTGAATCACCTCAAAGGCTTTAAAGGCCGCGTTGACTTTACCAATCCCGCTGTAATGCACCTGAATGCCTTCTGCTTCAAACAAGCCTTTGGATTCATTGGGTAGAGCCATGATGAGTGCCAGATCGGACATTCGAAACACCTGATATCAAGAAAAACCCTGACATTAGAAAACAAAACCGGCTGAATGAAAAGCACCAGTGCTCTGATCAAACATACTTAGTGCGTAGAAAAACCAGCCGACTCAATTCCAAGGAAGATGAATTTTCAAGAAAAATATTGCATAAAAACACAACAGCAAGACGAAAGCGCGAGATTATGGCAATATATAGCCTCTCGATATTTCTAAGCACTTGATTTGCCCATGCAGCTGCTCCGTCTAAATGCTTTAGCCTCTCATTCTGAATTACCCAAAACTGCCGTGACCATCGGTAATTTTGACGGCGTGCATTTAGGCCATCAGGCGATGATCCGTCAGCTGCAACAGGTGGCCAAAGCACAGGGTTTAAAATCTGTAGTGATGATTTTCGAGCCGCAACCACTTGAATACTTTCAGGGTTATGATGCTCCACCGCGTATTTCATCATTGCGTGAAAAAGTTGAATATCTGACTGAGCTGGGTGTGGACTATATCGCGGTGGCGAAATTTGACCATACTTTCCGCAGCCTGACTGCAGAAGCCTTTGCCGACATTTTAAAAGAAAAACTGAATGCCCGGCATCTGGTCTTGGGCGATGATTTTCACTTTGGTAAAAACCGCCAGGGTAACAGCGAATTCCTGCGCAATTACGGCTTTGAAGTGACCAATTTAAATACCATTGCGCTAGATGGTGAACGGGTTAGTTCCACCCGGATTCGCCAGACCTTGCAAGCCGGTGATTTAGCCTTGGCCGCACAATTGCTGGGGCGTCCCTATAGCATTACCGGGCGGGTGCAATACGGTGATCAGATTGGTCGAACCATTGATTTTCCTACTATTAATGTACGGCTCAACCGTCATAAGCCCTGCCTCAAAGGAATTTATGGGGTGGAAGTCATTTGTGAAACCCAATCCTTAAAAGACAAAGTAAAAGCCGACTCTGCAACGCAAACCGGTATTGCGGGTTATGACCCGACTGCCCTGTTTGGGGCAGGTCATGTCGGCACACGTCCAGCCATCAAACAAGCACACCCAGAGTGGCGATTAGAAGTACATTTTCCAGATGTTTCTGCTAATCTGTATGGCCTGTTGATGCGGGTGACGTTCTTAAACTATTTACATGGCGAAAAGGACTATCCTTCGCTTGAAGCGCTAAAAGCCGGAATTGATGATGATGTCGAGAAACTGCTTGAGTTTCGTCGAAATCACCCCACATTTCCCTTTTAATATCCCATATTTTTATTGTAAAACGTGTCAGTGACATAACTGATTAGATTGGAAGATGACTTGCATGAGCGATAAGCAAACTCCTGAAAATGCAGTGGACTATAAAGCCACGCTAAACCTCCCAGGTACTGACTTTGCAATGAAAGCAAATTTGGCAGTACGTGAAGCGAAATGGTTAGAAGAGTGGTATGCCGACAACATTTATCAGCAGATTCGTGAATCGCGTATTGGCAAGAAAAAATACGTGCTTCATGACGGCCCTCCTTATGCCAATGGTCAAATTCATTTGGGTCATGCGGTCAACAAAGTACTCAAAGACATCATTATCAAAAGCCGTGTCATGGATGGCTTTGATGCACCGTATGTACCGGGCTGGGACTGTCACGGTTTGCCAATCGAACTCAAAGTCGAAGAAAAAGTCGGTAAAGTCGGCGTAAAAGTGGATGCATCTACCTTCCGTAAAGCCTGCCGTGAATATGCCTACACCCAAGTTGAGCTTCAAAAGAAAGACTTCGTACGTATGGGCGTATTCGGGGATTGGGACAATCCTTACTTAACGATGAACTTCAAACAAGAAGCTGACATCGTACGTTCATTGGGTGCAATCGCGAAAGCAGGTCATATCGAGCCAGGTCTGAAACCAGTCAACTGGTGTTTAGACTGTGGTTCATCACTCGCTGAAGCTGAAGTTGAATACGAAGATAAAAAATCTGACGCAATTGACGTCGGTTTCACGGTTGTAGACCTTGCTGATTTATCTGCACGTGTCGGCGTAGAAATCGCTGATCGTACGGATATCGTGATTTGGACAACAACGCCTTGGACCATGCCTGCCAACCAAGCGGTTGCATTACACGCTGAACTTGAATACCAACTGGTAAAAGCAACAGCCGAAGATAAAGCATCACAAAACTTCATCCTTGCGAAATCATTGGTTGAGTCTGCAACTCAGCGTTATGGCTTTACTGCATTTGAAGTGCTTGCTGAATTCACAGGTGCAAAACTTGAGAATTTAGTTCTTCAACATCCTTTAATTGCTGAGCGCCAAGTGCCAGTGATCTTGGGTGAACACGTCACCGATGCTAGCGGTACAGGTGCTGTACATACTGCACCGGGTCACGGTGTGGACGACTATAAAGTTGGCTTACAGTATAACTTGAAAGTTGAAAACCCAGTCGGTGGTAATGGTGTGTATTTACCAACGTCGCCAATCTTCCCGGGCGAGCACATCTACAAAGCCAATCCAAAAATTATTGCAGCATTAACTGAAGCAACCAAGCTTTGGGCACATGTAGTGATCAAGCATAGCTACCCGCATTGCTGGCGCCATAAAACCCCGATTATCTTCCGTGCGACACCACAATGGTTTATCAGCATGGATGCCAAAGGTCTGCGTCAAAATGCACTGAATGCGATTGAAAACGATATCAGCTTTGTACCGGACTGGGGTAAAAACCGTATCCAGGCGATGATTGAAGGTCGTCCGGACTGGTGTATTTCACGTCAACGTACTTGGGGTGTGCCAATTCCGTTCTTCGTACACAAAGACACCAATGAATTGCACCCACGTACGCCTGAACTGATTGAAGAAGTGGCTAAGCTGATCGAGCAAGAAGGCATTGATGGCTGGTATAACCGTGATGCCTCTGAGTTTATCGGTGCGGATGCTGAACAATACAACGCAGTTCGTGACACATTAGATGTCTGGTTTGACTCTGGTACAACGCACTATGCGGTACTGCGTGAACGTGAAGAACTGACTGATCCTGCTGATTTGTACCTTGAAGGTTCAGACCAGCACCGTGGCTGGTTCCAGTCGTCGTTATTGACCTCGATTGCGATTAACGAACGTGCGCCATATAAAGGTCTATTGACTCACGGTTTCGTCGTGGATGAAAAAGGCCGCAAGATGTCCAAGTCGATCGGTAACGTGATCACGCCGCAAGACATCATTAAAGATATGGGTGCGGATGGTTTACGTTTCTGGATCGCCTCTGCGGATTACCGTTATGAAATGACCGCTGGTAAAGAAATCTTTAGCCGTGCCTCTGACGGTTATCGTCGTATCCGTAACACGCTTCGTTTCTTGCTTGCTAACCTGAATGGCTTCAAACCATCAACAGATGCGCTTCCTGTAGATCAATTGATCGCGCTGGATCAATACATTCTGCAACGTGCATCTGAAGTGCAAGAAACCATTAAGAAAGCATACGAAGATATGAACTTCCATATCGTAACGACTGGTTTGACGAACTTCTGTATCAACGACCTGGGTGGTTTCTACTTAGACATCATCAAAGACCGTCAATACACCACGAAAGCGGATTCGCAAGCACGTCATTCTGCACAAACTGCGTTGTATCACTTGGTACAAGCATTCGTGCGTTGGATGTCACCAATCCTGAGCTTCACTGCACAAGAAGCTTGGCCGCTCATCCCTGAGCAATCAGAGAAATATGTGTTCACGGCTGAATGGTATGATATTCCTGTGGCTTCAACTGCAAATGTAGTATCTGAAGCTGAATGGCAAACGCTCATTGCTGTGAAATCTGCAGTAAATAAATTCATTGAAACTGCACGTACCGCTAAAACTGTCGGTTCTAACTTGTCTGCCAAAGTTGAACTTTGGGCAAATGCTGAATTAAAAGCAGTGCTAGATAAGTTAAGTGATGAGCTTCGTTTCGTCCTGATCACATCACAAGTGATCGTGAATGCATTTGATGCAGCACAAGGTGAAGCATCTGATCTTGAAGGCTTGAATGTGAAAGTGTCTGCAGCGGATGGCGAAAAATGCGTACGTTGCTGGCATGTATTACCAGATGTAAATACACATTCTGCACATCCTGGTCTATGCGGTCGTTGTATTATCAACCTTCCTACAGGCCAAGGCGAAGAGAGAAAATATGCCTAATACCCACACCAAAAAGGGCTTATTCCAGTTCTATCCACATAATTTATGGTGGGTTGGACTGGCCATTCTGGCGATCATTCTGGATCAATGGACCAAATGGATTGCAGTGACAAATCTGAACTATGCAGATCCTGTTCCTGTGCTGCCCTTTTTAAATTGGACACTGCTACATAACTATGGCGCTGCCTTTAGTTTTCTGTCCGATGCTGGTGGTTGGCAACGCTATTTCTTTACTTCACTGGCAGGTTTAGTGTCTGTAATCTTCGTGTTTTGGCTGATGCGTATGCCAAAAGACATGAAAATTTTACCGCTGGCGATTGCCCTGATTCTGGGTGGTGCCATCGGTAATTTAATTGACCGGGTCAGCCTCGGCTATGTAGTCGATTTTATTCATGTGTATTACCAGAACAGCCACTTCCCTGCGTTCAATATCGCAGATAGTGCTATTACTGTAGGCACTATTCTGATGCTGATTGATACCTTTTTCTTAGAAAAACATCGAATTCAACGGGCGCAAGCACAACATGACTGATTTTATTCATCCTAACGAAGAAACCCGGGTTGCAGACGGTTCTAAAGTCGAGCTGCACTTTTCTGTCGCAATCGAAAATGGCGTAGAAATTGACAATACCCGTAGCCGTGAAGAACCGGTCAGCCTGGTGATTGGCGATGGCAATTTACTGCCTGGTTTTGAAAAAGCACTGTTTGGTTTACGTGCCGGTGACCGTCGTACGGTGAGCCTGCCTCCAGAAGATGCTTTTGGTCCCTGGAATCCAGAAAACATCCAGAAATTTGATACGGTGAAGTTCAGAGAACGTCCAATCGAAGGTCACATGATCGAGTTTGAAGACAAAGCCAAAGCCACCCTGTATGGCGTGGTGAGATCGGTGAATGATGACATCACTGAAGTGGACTTTAACCATCCATTGGCAGGCAAAAACATCACCTTTGAAGTGGAAATCTTCAAAGTGACACCTGCGGGTCAGCAAGGCATTAAACTGATGTAAGACATCAGCTAATTAACTGATTTTAAAAAAGCTCCTTCGGGAGCTTTTTTATATTCCGGATACAAATCATCTCTAGTCACCTTCCTGAAATCTGATTAATTTAATTTGATGATCAGACCCGAAGAAAGGATGAAACATGAAAATTTATATTGTGGTTGGGAGTGTGCGTGAGGGACGTACTGCGATTAAAGTGGCGCACTGGGTACTGCAGGAAATTAAAAGTTATGCCTTTAGCACTTTAGAAACTGAAATTGTCGATCTAAAAGAATGGGATCTTCCGCTGTTTTCTGGTGCTCATCCGCCATTGACCGGGATTTATGATCAGCCCAAACAGCAAGACTGGGCCGACAAGATTGCACTCGGCGATGCCTTTATTTTTGTCACACCTGAATACAATCATGGCTATAGCCCTGCCCTGAAAAATGCCCTGGACTATCTCGGCAAGGAATGGCAAGGCAAACCGGCAGCTTATATTGGTTATGGCGCGACCAATGGCTCACGTTCGATTGACCAGATTCGTCAAGTCGGCACTCAACTTGGACTGGTAGATACCAATGCCGTGATTGAAATCCGTGACATCTTTGCACGCAACAAAGATTATTCCTTCCAAGGCAATGAATTTGATAATAAAAACTTAAAAGCTGTGGTGGATAGACTGATTCAATATGTCAGTGCTTAATGACTGGACGACAGCCCTGTACGTTTTAGCCTACATGCAGCGCAGAGTTTAGCCGCTATGCGGTCGTTTTATGCGAGGCTATAGTCATTACATAAACAGACAGGAAGTCTGCTAAGCGATACGACAACAATAAAAAGCGCCAATCAACAGGACGTTGACAGATTAGACAGGAGTCAGATCTGAGAAGCAAATCCAGAAAAGCCTCGACAGGATGTTGAGGCTTTTCTGTTTTTAAACTTTAGATTTAACTTGAATACTGATCGGGATGCATCAGACATTCACCTTAAACCCGAGATCAACATCACAGGCGGCTTGCCCTCCTCGAATTCCCCAATTTTCCAATGCACTTTCTCTCAGATGAATCAGAATATGATCTGCAGGAATACCGATTTCCCCGAGACTTTTGACCATCTGCTGATACAAATTGCGCTTGGTCTCCAGACTGCGGCCAGCAAAACAGTCAATACTGATCAAGGTAAAATATTCAGGCTGAGCTAAATGGCTCATATACTGAAAACGATGCGCTTCATGCACGACCAGACGAATATTACGATCATATTCAGGCAGCTGAAAGGCAGTTTTCACACAATGAAATACGCTGTTAAGCAATTGTTCCTCAACTGCTTGAGGATATTGTTGGCGAACTTCAATTTGAATCATGGGCATAGGAGTTTCCTTTTTATTATTTTATCGACGTTTTTATTTATATCAGTTGATGCATATCAAAAGAGTTTTCTCTCGCTAACATACAGCAAAATCATCACCGCAGTTTATGATTTGGTCAGATGATCATTTTGAAACAGTATTTTTAAAATTATCTTTTAAAATTCGGCTGTCGGCTTTGACCTACAATCCATGCAGTTAAACTGCCCTATTGCGTTGTATCGCTTCAGGCTATATTCAGATCATACCAAGACAGGAAGTCTTGTAAGAAAAATAAAAAAATTCACGTAGCAGGATGCTGATCGGTATAACAGACATTATACCTTTAACAGAATATGAAAAGGCCTTCACAGGATGTAGAGGCCTTTTTCTTTCATGCCAGCATCAGCTTAAAAAGATTTTTATTCAGATGGTCAGCTTATTCAATATTTCATATTTAGATAAGCATCCTAAAAGCAGAGGATTAAGGTGCTGTCATTTTTAACAAACCGGCTTGCGAACCATCTTGAATCACCCACAGTGAACCATCCTGTGCCTGAGCAACCCCGCGAGTCCGCTCCTTCATATCCAGACGCTGGACTTCTTTCACTGGAGTCTGGGTCGTATCCACAATCACAATCGCCTTGGAAGACAGACCGGTCGCAATCGCTTTATTTTTCCATTTCGGGAAGACATTAGCCGTATAAAACATTAAATCTGAAGGAGAAATTACCGGAGTCCAATCCAGTGCCGGGGCCTCAAATTCAGGTCGGGTACTGTGGTCAGGAATCGGCTTGCCATCATAATGATCGCCATTGGACACTAACGGATAACCATAATTTTTAGCTTTGACAATCTTGTTCAGTTCATCGCCGCCTTTTGGTCCCATTTCGATCACCCAAAGCTGCCCTTTCGGATCAAAAGCCATGCCTAGAGGATTACGATGTCCAAGACTCCAGACCTGCTGGGCAATTTTACCCTGATTCATAAACGGATTATCGGCAGGGATTGAGCCATCATCATTCAGGCGAATAATTTTACCGGCGTTGGATTGCATATCCTGTGCAGGGTTGAATTGCTGACGTTCTCCTGAACTGATCCATAACTTACCATCCGACCCGAATACAATCCGATGGGCATAATGTCCCTGGCCTGAAAATTTCGGCACTTGCGTCCAGATCCGTTCAATTTGTGTGAGTTGAGGAGTGGCTTGATTTAAGTTTAATTTACCCCGGATCACCACTGCACCATATCCGCCTTGGCCTTGTTCAGCATAGCTCAGATATACCCACCGATTCTTTGCAAAATCGGGATGTAAAGCAACTTCGCCTAAGCCACCCTGGCCTCCATATGCGACTTGAGGTATGCCTTTAACTTCAATTTTTTTCTTGGTTTTTGGATCAAAGAGCTGCAATTTTCCTTTGCGCTCAGTAATTAATAGTCGGCCATCCTTTAAAGTAGTAATCGCCCACGGCTCATTAAATTGAGCAACCTGTTCAACCTTATATTTTTGCAAGTTAGAAGAGACTGCATCCGATTTGGCAGCTGATGTAGATACCTCTTGACTACTTCTAGAAGATGAATTCTCTGCATGACAGGCAGTAAATGCTAAAGCACAACAACTGAGTAGAATTTTTATTTTAAATTGCGACAACATTATCTTCTCCATACTGATTTATTGTTCAAATTAACATCAAGATACAGAATTTATAATGTAAATTCAGCAGAGAAAGGTAAATAGATACATTTTAAAAACTATAAAACGAGTTAATTTTGAAGTTTTATTTATAATTTTTGCACATAAAAAAATCCCCCTCTGCCTTGGCGGAGGGGGATTTTGGAATAATGAGCTGGCGATGACTTACTCTCACATGGGTAACCCCACACTACCATCAGCGCTAAGAGGTTTCACTTCTGAGTTCGGGAAGGGATCAGGTGGTTCACTCTTGCTATGGTCGCCAGCACA